>JADFHP010000129.1 GCA_022567135.1 Chloroflexota bacterium | reverse complement strand
AGGGAAGCGCACCTCACCAAGGAACCGTCCGACGGTCCTGCTGGCGCCATCATCCGGCTCATATTGGCCGGGAGATTAGTCGGACGATATGATGAATTGCGATCATCATTTGACGCACGCACGCTTGCGCTCTTGTTTGCTGCCGATAGATTTGATCACCTCTCCAATGACGTCGTCCCGAAACTGAACTCCGGGATAACTGTGATCTCTGATAGGTACTACCTGTCGTCATTCGCCTACCAAGGTTCGGACATTGGCGACATGGAGTGGCTAGAGGCGATCAACTCCGAGTGCCTCACGCCCGATCTTACGGTTTTCTTGGACGTGGACCCTGCAATTTCCTACAAGAGAATGCAGCGCCAGCGTTGGCATGTTGAGTTGTTTGAAACACCTTCAAAAATGATTGACGTGCACCGGAGCTATTTGAGCGCGATTAGGCGCTTGGAAATGCGGGGAGAAAATGTGGTGATAGTCGATGGCAACCAGCCCATTAGGGATGTTCACCGGGATGTGATGGCAGAAGTGAAAAAGATATTATCCCGGAACAGAGTAACGCCTGCCCCACAATTGAGTTTCCAGGAAGCAGCTCAGCAGGCCAGTGAAGAAGAATCATAGGTTGGTCTAGCTTGGCCGACGAAACATTAATCGATACAGAAATCGCAGCCCTCGGTGACACACTCCTAGAACCCTTTGACCGCGATCGCCTCAAGGGTGCGACCTACGACATTAGGGTTGGAGAGGCAGCGATTTTGTCTTCTACCGACAATAAGTCACACTTACGGTCCGTGGCGCTCGGTGATGAACCTCTACAGCGGTCAGTCTCAATCCCGCCTGGCTCCACCTGCGTCATCAAGAGCCTCGAAAGAGTCCATATGCCCCTGGACATGAAAGGACGACTAGCACTACGTGCCTTTCATTCAAGGAATCTCATTTTCTTCGCTGGAGGAGTTATCGACCCAGGGTACGACGACTTCCTGTTTTTGCCGATAGCGAATCTTGGAGATGTCCCGATAGAACTACGATACAAAGAACCGTTGGTCTCCGCGGAATTCATAAAGATGGGTAAGGAAGCAAAGCCCTACCAACCCGGTGAGAAATCACGGGGCGAGATGACAGAACGGCGTGTAATCTTCGATCGAACGAAACTATTGCAGGAAGTTCGCGAGCAGGGAGAGGCTATCGAAAGCCTACGCTCTAGACTAGATTCCAGCGAGATTCTCCTGAACGCGAGTCAGAGGATTCTTGATTTGGTTGTGCTCGCTGCTGTGGCTGCGGGAATGATCGCAGCAGTTGTGGTTCTGATGCCAAAGCTCTCTTTCCCTTGGAATGCGATTGTGTTGGGTTCTGGCGCGGGCCTTGGAGTAATCGCTACTGCGTTCCTGCTTTCGGCGCTCATTCGCCGCGGGTCTAGGTGAGATTATGTACGAGGTATCGTACGAAGAATTTCGGCAACGTAAGCCATTGATAATTGACAGTCTGGCGAGAAAAGCGTGGGGAAGCAGCGACAAAGGTTTGCTTTCTCAGCACGTTCTCACTGAAGCCATAGGCCAGGTAGGCATTTTCGTTTCTAACTTGAGCACGAAACTGTCAGAATTGGAGTTAGCGGCCCTCCTAACCGATTACCTGCGGATCCACGGATATGATGTATCCGATGTAAGTCGGGACGCGCAGCCATATGTCGTAACTACTTCATTCATTACACCGGATGGATTATCCTCTCAAGGGTGCGCAATTGCTCTTACCCGATGGTCTGAAGACCTCGTGGCGGGGTTACGACGTGACCATCCAGACGCTGCCTATTATCACGTGCTGGTATTGGAAGACGACCCACCTCAGCTGCAAGATCGAGTCAAGTTGGTTACTGCACACGAAGTCCGTCAGTTACTGAGTTACATCGTTGTGATCGATTATTTCTTCGAAGACTATCTGAATAGCGTCCTGGCTATGCCAGGATTCAGGCAATTCATGTATCAATACCTTGAGGAAGAATGTGGACTGAACACGGAACTCCGATCTGCCTTGGAAAGGGGTTGGGAGATTCTCAAGAACTAATTTTGGCGGATTTCAGATCCAGTTTTCTATTTCTGAGTGGAGAGCAGTCGCACTACTTGGAGCCCGATGAGCCGGAAGGCCTGCTTCTTGTCCGAATTCGGCCCGCTATCAGGCGGGCCGGTTCGCGTTCGCGCCGCCAACCCAGGCCAGCACCCCAAACGAAACGAGCCCTGCCATCTCCAAACAGAGACGGCAGGACCCGTTGCGCGAGTTGGGGAACATCCCCAGGTACCCAGTTATTCGTTGAAGATAGGATTTCAGATCACCCATTTATTCACAACGAACATCGCAGCCACGGCCCAACAGGCTCACCAGATGTCGCCGACGCGACCCCTTTTCGGCAGCCCCAGCCGGTCCCAGTACCCGGCTGGAAACCCGGCGACGACTTCGATGGACGTGACCCACTTGGCCCACTTGTAGCCGTACGTGCCGGGCACCGCCAACCTGAGCGGAATGCCAAGTTCCCGGATGTCCTCGCCCGCGATCTCGTAGGCCAGGAACGCGTCATACTCTCCAAGATCGCTTAGCAGATGGGTCGTGTAGTAGCCATCCGCGCACCTGAACACCACCGATTCCGCGTCTTCGGAAACCACGGCGCGATCGAAGATCTCCTGCAGCGTCACGCCTCGCATGGTCCATATGTTCCTGGAGCCGCCGACACAGTCCATGTGCGTCGTTCGCTCTACCTCAGGCAGTTGCCGGATGTCTCCAAGAGTCAGCGAGAGACTGTTTTCGACGAGGCCGGTGACCTCAAGCCTGTAGTTTGCAGCGTCTACTTCAGGAACGCCCCAGAACGACAGCACGTCCAGCTTTTTCAGGGGCGTGAGGCTGGTCCGGCGGTTTGTGCCGACCACCCTTTTCATGCCGAGAATCGCCGCGATTCCGAGTGACGTAAGGGGTCGGCGCAGGAAATACGGGAATGCTATCCACACCCAGTACGCAGGTCTCAGCGCACGAGAGTTTTTTCCGCCTCGTTTCAGCTTCCGATTGTCCGCCACCACTTCATCTCCGGTCATCGCAAAATCCCGCCGCACCTCAACCGCCTGAGGCAGACCCGCACCCGTCCTGTCCGATCAGAGAAGAGATCCCGGCCGGCCACTTTCGAGTTGGCGATCTGGCGATTTGGATGCGTCAGACACAGCACCGGATAGCGAGTGGGTTACGATTACCTGATTCGCCGTGGCCTGAATCGAACTCACAACGACTGCCGTATCACGCGAGCATGGCAATAATTCCAAAATGACCCAGCAATCTGACACCGCAGGCCACCTGTTGGATATCAGGGGCCTGGCAACACATTTCGCGACCGAAGCCGGCATCATCAAAGCCGTCGACGACGTCTCGCTGTATCTCGACGAGGGCGAGACCCTGGGACTGGTCGGAGAGTCGGGCTGCGGAAAGAGCGTGACTGCGCTCTCCATCATGCGGCTGGTCCAGAGTCCGCCGGGGCAAATCGTCAGCGGCGAAGTCTGGTTCCAGGGCCAGGATCTCCTCGCGCTGAGCGAGTCCGGAATGAGACAGGTCCGCGGCCGGGACATCGGCATGATCTTCCAGGAGCCGATGACGTCCCTGAACCCTGTTCTCACCATCGGCAGGCAGCTGACCGAAACGCTCGAGCTGCACCTGAGGATGTCACGCTCGGCGGCGGCGGCGCGTGCGGGCGAGCTTCTGGAGATGGTGGGCATACCCGACGCCGGGGAGCGGCTGAGCGATCACCCGCACCAGATGAGCGGCGGGCAGCGCCAGCGCGTCATGATCGCCATCGCCCTCAGTTGCAACCCGAAGCTGCTGATAGCCGATGAGCCGACCACCGCGCTGGACGTGACAATCCAGGCGCAGGTGCTGGAACTGCTGAAGTCCCTGGCGAGCGATTTGGGAACGGCGCTTCTGATAATTACCCATAACCTTGGCGTCGTCGCCCGCTACGCAGACAGAGTCAATGTGATGTACTCCGGCAAGATCCGGGAGTCTGCCTCGGCCCTGGACCTGTATGCAAAGCCGCGCCATCCCTATACCGTCGGCCTCCTCAAGTCGGTCCCCCGGCTCGACCAGGAGTCCGAGGACCGGCTTCAGCCGATCGAAGGCGAGATTCCGGATGGCACGTCCCTGCCGTCCGGATGCGCCTTCCGAAACCGCTGTCGGTGGGCGGTGGAGCGCTGCGCTGAAGAGAGTCCACCCATGTTCGATGTCGAAGAAGGCCACCAGTCGTGTTGCTGGGAATGGGAGCGCGTTCACTCGGCTCCAGAGGTTTCGGAGGCCCCGGCATCGTGACCGAGATGACACAAGATTCGCTGACCGCCCCAACCGGCCGAACCAACCCGGAAGGCCGGACGTCTCCCGACGGCGTCATACTGGAAGTCCGCGACCTGAGCGTCCATTTCCCGATCACTCGCGGGTTCCTTTTCCAGCGCCAGGTGGGCGCGGTGAAGGCGGTCGACGGAGTCAGCTTCACCGTGAACCGGGGAGAGACTCTGGGCCTTGTTGGGGAGAGCGGTTCCGGCAAGACGACCATCGGCCGGGCGATCATGCATCTGGCGGAGACGACCGGAGGCGAAATCCTATTCGAGGGGTCGGACCTCACAAAGCTGCCCAGAAAAGAGATCCGGGCCGCACGGCAGCGGATGGGCATCATCTTCCAGGACCCGTATGGCTCTCTGAATCCGCGCATGACGGCGGGCAACATCGTGGGCGAGCCCCTCATAGTCCATAAGCTCACTGACACGAAAGCGGAGTACAGAAGCCGGGTCGAGGAGCTGCTCATCACGGTCGGTTTGAACCCGTCTATGACTAACCGTTTCCCGCACGAGTTCAGCGGCGGGCAGCGCCAACGCCTCGGCATCGCGCGGGCCCTTGCCGCGCGTCCCGCATTCATCGTCTGCGACGAGCCTGTCTCCGCGCTTGACGTCTCCATCCAGGCACAGGTGATCAACCTGCTTCAAGACCTGCAGGCCGAGATGGGCGTGGCGTACCTGTTCATCGCCCACGATCTCTCGATCGTCCGGCACATCAGCGAGCGCGTCGCCGTCATGTATCTGGGCAAGATAGTGGAGATCGCCACCCGCGAGGAGATATACGCCAACCCGAAGCACCCGTATACGCAGGCGCTTCTTTCCGCCGTGCCCGTTCCGGACCCGGTAATCGAGCGGCAGCGGGAGCGAATCGTCCTGCGCGGCGATATCCCGAGCCCCCTGAATCCTCCCTCCGGCTGCGTCTTCTCGACCCGATGTCCCATAGCGACTGAGGAGTGCAGCGTCGCAATGCCCGAGTTCACCGAATTTCCGGGAGACCATCAGGTGGCCTGTTTCAAGGCGACAGCCTAGTTGGTGACCGCTGCACGGCCGTAGGGTAGGCCCGGGGCGCAGAAAATGCTGAGCGAATTCGTAAAGAGCAGACCGGGATTCGCGGCGTTTCAGTACCGCGAATACCGGCTGTTCTGGATTGCCGCAGCCTTCTCGAACATCGGAATGTGGACCCTCGTCGCCGGCCGCCTCTGGCTCATGCACGAACTCACCGATTCCGCAATCGCACTGGGCCTCGTTACTCTCTCCAGCCTGGGCCCCATACTTCTTCTGTCCGTGTGGGGCGGTGTGGTGGCGGACCGCGTCAACCGCCTGCGGCTCGTAATGACGACCAGGGCGATGTTCGCCGCGCTGGCTATCCTCACCGGCGTCCTGGTTGCGACCGACCTCATCGAGCCGTGGCAGCTCATCGCCATCTCGCTCGCCACCGGCGTGCTGCTCTCGTTCGACATCCCGTCGCGACAGGCGATCATGCCGTCGCTGGTGGGCCGTGAGCACCTCGCCGGCGGCATCGCCATGTACTCCTTCGTCACGACCGGCTCGGCGATAATAGGCCCCATCTTCTTCGCTCCGCTCGTCAAAACCATCGGTATCGAGGGCCTGTTCTTCATCATCGGAGGGTCATATATCGCGACGGTGGCGATCATGGCGGCAATGAAACCGCTGCGCCAGGCAACCGGGGGACGGCGCGAGAGCGTCTTACACGATCTTCGGGCTGGCCTCGCATACGTGCGCCGAAACCGGGTCGTGGGAGGCCTGATAATCATGGGCATCGTCGTCGGCCTCTCCGGCGCCTCCTACCAGACGCTCCTCCCCATCTATGCCGAGGACGTTCTGCACGGCGATATCGACGACTTCGGCGGCCTGCTGCTGGGCGGCGGAATAGGAGCGATGTTCGGAGCATTACTGCTCGCGACGTTCGGTACAACAGCCCGGACGCCGACGATCATGCTCCCGGCCGGCGTGGCGTTTGGGATTGCGCTCACCGTGCTGGCGCAGGTCACCTGGCTGCCCGCGGCAATCGTCGCCATGTTCTTTCTCGGAACCGCCGCCGCGCTCTACAGCACATCCAATAGCACAATCGTGCAGACAACCGTTGACGATCGTTACAGAGGCAGGGTCATGAGCATCCACCAGTGGACGTGGGGGGCGTCGGCGTTCGGCGGGCTGATCATGGGCGCCATCGCAAACGCCGCAGACGTGCAGTTCGCGCTGATGCTCGGCGGAATCGTATCGGCCATCGCCGTGGCCGTGATCGCATCGGCCGCGCTGGGCAGGCGGGTGCTCCCGGGACGGCCGGAGAGCGTCATGCACGCAGGCGGAGACTAGGAGAGGGCGACAGGAGAGGACAATGACAAAAGTCGTGATCGGTTCGGACCACCTTGGCAGGGATTTCATAAACGAGCTGCGTGGGCTCCACCCCGAGGTCGAGTTCGTCGCTGCGTACGAAGAGTCGGAGCAGCAGGACGCGGCGTCGGACGCAGACGTCTTCTTCGGCTGGCCGAGCCTGGCGTCGTTTCAGGCCGCGCGGCAGCTCAAGTGGATGGCCTGCCCCGGCACAGGCGTCGATAAGATCGTCGCAATCCCCGAGATCGTCGCGTCCGGCATTCCGCTTACCAACGCGCCGGGCGCCCACGTCGTGCCGATGGCCGAGCACGTGCTCGGCATGATGGTCTCGCTGGCCCATAACTACCGGCAACTGTTCCGGGAACAGGACGAGAAGATATTCGACCAGGGCAGGTGGCAAGGCCGGATCATCGAACTGCGGGGCCGCACGATGGGAATCTTCAGCCTCGGTGAAATAGGAAGTGCGATAGCCCGGCGCGCCGCCGCCTTCGAGATGCGGGTGCTGGCGGTCGATCCGCATCCGGCAGAAGTCCCGGACGCCGTAAGCGAATGCTGGGGGCTGGACCGGCTGGACGATCTCATGCGGGAGGCCGACTGGCTCGTCATCTCCGCGCCGCTCATACCGGCAACTAAGGGGATCATAGACGCCCGCCGGCTGGCTCTCATGAAGCCCGGCTCGCATGTCGTGATCATCTCCCGCGGCGGCATCATCGAAGAGCAGGCGCTGGCCGACGCGCTCGCCTCCGGCCACCTGGCGGGGGCGGGGATAGACGCGACCGAGATCGAGCCGCTGCCCCAGGACAGCCCGCTCTGGGACCTCGAAAACGTGATGCTCACGCAGCACGCATCGGCCCTGAGCCCGGAGCTTTACGAAGGCCGGCGGCAGGTGTTCAAGGATAATCTTGTGCGGTTTTTGAACGGCGAGCCGCTGGAGCACGTCTGCGATAAG
>JADFHP010000128.1 GCA_022567135.1 Chloroflexota bacterium | reverse complement strand
CACTATCCCCCTCTACCAGGTCGATGCGTTTACCGATCGTGTCTTTGCCGGCAATCCGGCCGCGGTCTGCCCCCTGGGCGAGTGGCTGCCGAACGAGACGATGCAGGCGGTCGCGGCCGAGAACAATCTCTCGGAGACGGCCTTCTTCGTTGCAAGACCAGATGGCGACTTCGACCTGCGGTGGTTCACGCCGAAGGTCGAAGTCGATCTGTGCGGCCACGCGACGCTGGCGTCGGGCCACGTCGTGCTCAACCATCTGGAGCCGACGCGAGACGTGGTGGCATTTCACACGCGCAGCGGGCGCCTGACCGTCGCCCGTGACGGCGAGCGGCTGGTGATGGACTTTCCGTCGCAGCCGGCCGAACGGACCGACGATGCGGACCTGCTGGCCGATGTAGCGGATGCCCTCGGCGAAGCGCCCTCGCACCTGTTCGCCAGCAACACAATCTTGGCGGTCTTCGATCACCACTCGCAGGTGGCGGGCCTTAAGCCCGACTTCGCGAGGATGGCGGCGCTGGGATCTCCGTACGTCATAGCGACAGCGCCGGGTGATGGGGAGGGCGTCGATTTTATCTCCCGGTTCTTCGCCCCCACGGCGGGAATCAACGAAGACCCGGTGACCGGGTCAGCGCACACGGTTCTGATGCCATACTGGGTCGAGCGACTGGGCAGGAACGAGTTGGTGGCGAGGCAGATTTCGGAGCGGGGCGGAACGCTCTGGTGCAAGCTGAAAGGCGACCGGGTGAGCATCGCAGGCCACGTGGCCGACTACATGCGCGGCGAGATCACGGTCCAGGCCCCGGCCGCCTCATGAACCCGATCGCCCGCTACTCCCATTACATACTCTTCGCCCTCGCCGCGGCGTTGATCGTCACAGGCCTGACAACCGAGGCGCTTGTCGTCGCAGCAGGCGGTCTGGCCATCGCTGGACGCCAGATATGGAAGCGCAGGAAACGCGCCAAGAACGACCGGGAAGGATGATCGGGCCGACCACCCTCGAAACCGCCCGATGGTACCCTTGCGTCGATCGGAGCGCTGCCGATCAGGAGTGAGGGAGGAACGACATGCCGTACTACATGGTTCAGGCCTCGTACACGGCGGAGGCGTGGGCCGCTCAGATTGCGAATCCGCAGGACAGAATGGCCGTGCTGGGCAAGATGATCGAGTCGAACGGGGGCAAACTTCACGCCGGCTACTATTCGTTCGGCGAGTACGACGTGGTGCTCATACTCGAATCGCCCGACAACGAGACCGTCGCATCCACGATGATCGCGGCGGCGGCGGGCGGCGCCGTATCCAGTCTCAAGACGACGGTGCTGCTAACCAACGATGAGGGCCAGGGCGCGATCAAGGGCGCGGCCGATGTGGGCTACTCAGCGCCCGGCGGCTAGAACCTGACGGGCGGGCTCAGGCCTCCATCAACACTTCGCCCTGCATCGACTCGACGCGGTCGAGCTCAATGATGACTGCGTAGCCGTTGTGATCAGGGTCCCTGTCCAGTTCCGGCTGGACCACGCGGGCCATCACGTCATCGCGGGTCTTGCCGTCCCGGTGGATCGTGGCCTGGCCGAAGAATTTCCAGGCCTGCCTGGTCTCCGGGTTGCGGTACAGCACGACCACGTGGGGATTCGATTCGACGTTCTCCAAACCCCTGCGATTGGTCCTCTCCCAGTACGCCAGCGCCGACGAGGTAAAGGCCAGCATGCTGCCCCTGTAGCCGATGCTCGGCCTGCCGTCGGCAGACGCAGTGGCGATAAGGCATGGCGCCCTGTCGGCGAGGGCACTGTTTACGGCCGTCTGCATCTCCTCGGTCAGTTCAATCAACCGGACTTCTCCTGAATGATCTTCGCCACCACCGGGGCCGCAAGGCGGATAAGTGTAGCCTGTAGCGCGTTTTCAGGGGGCGACGACAAGACAGTGAAAGCAGCATGGCGGGATGACCGCCGCAGACACCGTCAGACCAGTTGCACAACTCCGTAGCGCGCCTGGGCGCGAACCCTGGCGGCCTGAAGTTGCAACGGCTGGAGGAGGGGATGATCACGCCCACGAACACCGGCGAAGACGATCTGCTCGTCACCGAAGCCGCCACGGCCTTCGCGTTGTCGGAGTCCGGCCGGATCCAGCGTGAAAACGACCCTGATCGATCCGAGGGGCCCCGCATGTACCTCGCGGGCTGCGAGTCAGGCAACATCGTTCGCATCCGCCATGATGTAGAAGACGAGACGGTGCGAGAGATCGAGGCTCTTGTAGCTAGCGAGCCACCGCTTGCCAACCCGGACAGCACGCCCCTCCACCTGGCCGAATACGTTGACCTTCTCGATGCAAAGGCGCCGGTCGAGCAAAAGAGCCTGGGGATGAATTATTGCTTCCCAGACGATCTGTGGTACGAGCACGATGTGACGCTCGTCAGCTCTGACACCCCCGAGGGCGATCGCCTCCTATCCAGTCTTGCGGCAGACCGGGCGATGCCGGATAACCTCGAGTCACTGGGGTTCAGGGCAGTCACCGACATCTGGGCGCCGTGGTGTGTCGCGCTTCGCCAGGGGGAGATCGCGTCTATCGGGATGACGGCGCGAATCGGACCCACAGGCGCCGCGGCTGGTGTCGTCACGGTGCCGGAATCGCGGGGACGCGGCTTTGCGGCGGCAGCGATGGCCGGCTGGGCTTCGCACCCATCACTTCAAGGCCGCACGCTGTTCTACGGCACCCAGCGGACGAACGTTTCCTCCCAGCGCGTCGCCGCTCGACTCGGCCTTCACTTCATTGGCGCGAGCTTCCGGCTGACATAGTGAGAAATGTCGATGGCATGGTCCGCTGGTGGCGGGACCGATCATGGCCGGGGTGATATATGACGTTGCCGGCGAGTGCGATCTGGCGTTCCTGATCACCATCGCCCCACCGGGCGTATCGATCGTGGTCTTCCTGCCTGCGCGGCCGCCGGCGCCGGCAACGGGATTTGCGAAACCCCGTTAGACTGTCCCTCCGCTAAGTAGCGGATAAGGCTCGGGACATGGAGGCGCGGCATGACGATAATCCAACGCAGAACTTTCTACGGCCACATGGGGTCAGCCGGTGAGCTAGTTGAGATCAGCAAGGCCTTCTTCGCGGCCATCGCGGGGTCCGGCGTCACATATCCAATCAGAATCCTCACCGATCATCAGAGCGGCCGCACCGACCGGGTCGTATATGAGATGGAGGTTCCGTCGATGGCGGCGATCGATGAGCTGATGCAGAGCCTGGGCGAGAACGAGGAGCTGGGCGCCGCGCTGGGCGCGCTGGAGACCCGGCTGAATAAATTAATCACCCATGCCGAGGTCGAGCACTGGCAGATCGCCGATTAATCGCCACCGTTGGAAGCGGCCGGCCCTTGCCGCCATTGCCCGCTGACGACCACTCCGTGAGCCACGGCCTGTTTCCGGGCAGCAGCCAGCGCGCGCGAATCGGCGTGTAGCGGTCTCGCTCCGTCATCGATGTGGAGCGTGTTGCGAGGGCGATGTCTCCAGGCAGCAAACCGTGGTGAACGAGTCCGTGGAACGCGATCGCTGCCGCATATTTGATCGGCATCTCGACGGGCTCACCCGGCAGGCAGAGCGTGCATGACAGTCTGGCCATGGTCATCTTCGAAGCGTACGGCGGTTCAAGGCGGACCCGTCTACAGGCCGATGGCAGAGTGCCGCGCTCAGAGCGTCACATCCAGAGTGGCACTCAAGAACAGGCGCGGAAAGGCCCGGGATGATCCCGGGCCTTTCCTTCAGTTCGTCTGCTGATAGTTGATCTCGCGGTGGCTGGTCAACCTTAGACCGGCCGCAGATCGGCAGTTAGTCCGCCCGGCGTCTCACCGTCTTCGCGTGAGCCGCCTGGTCGATCGCAATCGCCAGCTCGAGCTGGAGGAACTTCGTGATCGGCCTTTCAGGGTGGATTCGCCTCGCCACCCGAGGCAAGTGCAAATGTACGTGCATTTTTTCTCTTTATCTCCGTCTGTTGCGATCCGGCGTTGGGCCGGATAATCGGTTCTATCGTCGCCTTAGCCCGTTACTCAGCATCTGGGACGTCGATTCAGACGATATCTGGATGATACAGCGCCAGTCACGTCTGAAATCGTCATGACCCTGGCTACGAGTCCAGTACCAAAGTTACGATATTCGTAATTATACTCCATTTGGCAAGCGCGCAACAGGGGTGTTCGGGCGTATTAACCTGACGCTAGCCCACTGGTGCAGATTCGAGCCGCGGCGCTGTCGGCGCAGGGTAAAAACGAAAGTAGACCCACTTTAGAGATCGCGGCTCGGGCTCTTCGTTTTCCTCCCGAATCCGTGCGCCCAATGCACCGTACGGCCGTGCCACATGTGAATCGATCTGCTAGGCTCACTGCCGTGGAGGGGGTACGCTGGCCCCGGGATGAACATGGCGATGAACACTAATAGACGAAAAACTGCGGGGAGAGGGACCTCGCCGCTCACTCGGCGCGAGACCGAGATCGTCGCACTCCTCGCCCAGGGAATGTCGAACCCGACGATCGGCGACGAGCTGGGGATCACCATCAAGACAGTCCAGAACCACATGAACAGCATCCTGGCAAAGGTCACGCCGCCTCCGTGGGCTGATCCCCGGGTGTACCTTTCGCTCTGGTATCTCGGCGATTCCAAGCGGTTGCGGGAATTGTCGGTGCGTCCGGCCACTACAAGATCGGCCCGAAAGAAGGTCGGCGCAGCGACCTGAGCCATCGATCAGTCAGGCGGCTCGACTTGCGAGACGGCCAGAGTGACGAGAGCTGATCAGGTCGAGGGAATGTAAACCCGGCTTACGGTCCCGGATCGCCCGGCCAGCCGACGCCCGAGCCGTTCTCGCGCACCAGATCGTCTACTGCCTGCTTCACCTCGGTCGGCATCTCCCAGTCGCCGCCGAGATTCTCGGTGATCTCCGACGGCTTCACGGCGCCTGCAAGCGCCACGGACACGGTGGGATTCGCCAGAACCCATGCGATGGCGAGCTGCGCAATCGTCTTGCCGTTTTCCTGAGCGATGGCCGACAGGCTGTTCACGACATCGATGTTGGCGGCGAGATTGTCGGAGCCCCAGCTGTTGAGGCCGAAATTTGCGCCGCCGGCACGCCAATCGTCATCAGAGAAGCTCTGATCTGGCGACCATGCGCCTGTCAGCAGGCCGTGGGCCATAGACCCGTAGGCCATGACTCCCATGCCATTCTCGGCCACGTAGGGCATGATCTCCGCCTCGGGCCGCCGGTCGAAGATGTGATAGCCGACCTGGTTGGTGATGATGGGGCTCGTCTCCCGGGACTCCGCCATCATCTCAGCGGTGAAGTTGGATACGCCCGCGTGCCGGATCTTGCCCGCCTGTTTCGCCTCCTCGAGTACCTCCATTGGCACCGAGTAGGGACGGGTCTTGTCCGGCCAGTGGATGAGGAATACGTCGATATAGTCGGTCTGAAGTCGCTTCAGGCTCTGGTCGATTGAGTCCCGCAGGTAGGCCGGGTCGCTGTCGCTGACCGTGGCTTTGGAGCGGTCGGCCTCGCCCTCCTGCCAGCGGCGGCCGCCCTTTGTGACCAGTATGACGTCCTGCCGAATGCCTTTGAGCGCCTTGCCCATCAGCGTCTCGCCGTAGCCCCACCCGTAGATGGCCGCGGTGTCGAAGAGAGTCACGCCGCCATCGAACGCGGTATTCACGGCCGAAATGGCCTCGTCATCCTCAAACGGCCCGTACTGGCCGCGCCCCATCGGCCAGCCGCCGAAGCCGATGGCGGAAGTCTCCAGTCCGGAGTCGCCGAATTTTCTGGTTCTCATGTTGTCGCTCGCAGCCGGTGATCTGCATCCAGGCTGCTCCTCCGGCAGCGAAGTAGATCACGCCGGAGCTGAAGAGGCAATGCGCGCGGTGCGTGAGGCGGCAGGAGGATCCGTGACGAGGCTGGGGCGGAATGGGAGTGGAAGGCCGCGTGGCGCCCCTGACAGGACTCGAACCTGTGACCCTCGGTTTAGGAAACCGATGCTCTATCCTCTGAGCTACAGGGGCGGGATGAGCCGAATGCCGACAATGGTAGCGGCCGTCGCGGCTCTGACGGTGACTACGGGCCGGGGGTGAGGGGCGTGGTGGAGGTGGGGGGATTCGAACCCCCGACCTCTGCATTGCGAACGCAGCGCTCTCCCAACTGAGCTACACCCCCACAGGTCGGCCCCAATTGCCCCCCGTGTTCTGGGGCCCTCGGGTGGCCGCATCTCAGTGTAGCAACGGCTTCTCCGGAGTGTCCACGCAAATTCGCTACTTGAGATACACGGGCGCTCACGTCACCTGCTGCCAATCGCCTCCGACCGCCGCCCATAGCATGAACCCGGCCTCGGCCATGCCGATTCCCAGGCGGGTCACCAGCCAGGCCCGTGCGGCCGAAGCGTCTGAACTCCGTGCGATTTACCCCGTAAATCGGCTGGCGTCTACCCCGGACCGCCCAGTAGCGCCAAGAACTCGTTTTCGTCGATAATCTCTAGCTCACTACCAGTCGTGGCGAGTTCAACCGCGCCGCGTAGTTTGCGGGACATACCATCCTGACCCACGCGGGAAAAGTCAGTCATCCCGACCACTAAATAGTTCGTTTTCTTGGAGATACTGCCGCTGGCCCGGGCACCAACATTTACAGCTGCCTGGGCGGCCGCCTGTCGTGTCATGGTGTCGAGAGTGCCGGTGAATGCGATCCTTGCTCCAAATAGCGGATGACGTTCATCCATTTCGCCATTGGTCGGCGTTAGTTGGGCGAGACTTGCCCCTCCAGATGTCAACGCGTTCGAGAAAGAATGGTATTCGTCGCCAGACAAGTGGCCTATCCGGTAGCCCAACTTGTCCGCTAATTCTTCAATATCGTCCACTTGATTCTGCTCACACAGAATGAGGGCAATCGCCGCAGCCGCCTCGGCATCGGATTTCGGATCATGATGGTCGAGGCTGATGTCTAGGTCGCTGGCAAGTGAGTCGAGTCGGTATGACCAGCGATCAGGCCAGGTGGACTTTGCCATCCGATAGGTACAGGCGAATCGAATCTCTGGCACAGGGAGACTCGAGTACGCCGCCGAGTTGCGAACAACAGAGATGTCGAACGAAGTGTTGTGGGCGATGACTATTCGTTCACCGACGTACTGGAGAACCTCAGGCCATACCCTGTCAAAGGATGGCTCTCCCCTGGTGTCTTCAGGTGTAATTCCATGAATGGAGATGTTGAATGGATCGTAGGTATTGTCGGGCGGTCTGATTAGCCAGGATCGCGTAGTGGTGATTTTTCTATTTTCCACAACCGCCAATCCGACAGCGCATCCCGAATCCCGGCTCGCGGTGGCAGTCTCGAAATCGATTGCGACGAATGACGGCATATCACCCTCCAGTCCGCGCGAATCACTCCGCGCAACGGCTAAGTCTAAGGCCGTTTGAAAACAGCGCGGTCGAGCTACTCGACAGGGGGTGTAAAATCCGCCGCGTTTCCATCTCAGACGCCAGTTTGCATTGCGCTACGGCAGCTAGACCCGGCGTGGACCGGGGGGAGAAGAATTTGCTCAAGCACTTCCAGGTACCGGAAGAAGACGCGGTCCGGGTCCGGCACGATACCCTGCGGACCACGGTTGAAGAGATCTTCCGCAAAGTCGGGCTGAGCGATGAGGACGCCG
>JADFHP010000127.1 GCA_022567135.1 Chloroflexota bacterium | reverse complement strand
GACACCGAATGGGCCACGGCGCTGATAGACAAATACGTCAAGCCGGACGGCGCGGTGGTCGACTTCCAGAACGGCATCAACGATGAGCGCGTCGCGGCCATAGTGGGCACGGAGCGCGCCATGGCCTGCATCATCACCATCGGCGCCGGCATGTACGAGCCCGGCCACGTGGTCCGCTCGGACGCCAACCCTCTCGGCTTCAAGATCGGCGAGCACGACGGCTCGAACTCGGCCCGTGCGAACGAGCTGGCCGGGATCATGAGCGCCGTCGCCGAGACGCACGTGACGACCAACATGTGGGGCGACCGCTGGTCGAAGCTGGCCGTCAACTGCATGGCCAATCCCGTCGCGGGCCTCTCCGGCCTCGGCTCGGCCGAAGTGCGTACCGACCCCACCGCCCGCCGCATCGCCATCCGCATGGGCGCCGAGGTGATCACCGTCGCCAGGGCGCTCGGCCACACCGTCGAGCCGATCTTCGGCATCGACCCGCAGCGCTACGTAGACGCCGCCGAAGGCAAAAACGTCGAAGAGCTGGAGACCGACATGGCGCATGGCGCCGAGGCGCTCGCGGGCGGGCGGCCATCGTTCCTGCAGGACGTGGTGAAGGGCCGCCGCACGGAGATCGAGTACCTCAACGGCTACGTCTCCGAGAAGGGCCGCGAGGCCGGCGTGCCGACCCCGTTCTGCGACGCCATCGTCAAGGTCGTCCTCAGCTACCCGGTCGGTGAGATAAAGCCGGAGATGAGCAACCTGGACTCGCTGAGCGCGCTGTTGTAAGCAGGAGGATTTCATGATTGGTGCGATTTTCGTTATGAAAACCAAACCGGGTCACAGGGAGCACTTCATTGAGGCTCTAAAGGAACACGGTCGCGCCGCCACGGCGACCGAGCCAGGCCTTCGGCGCTTCGACATCTATCCAGACCAGGAAGAACCCGATTGGATCTGGTTCGCCGAGGGTTACGTCGATCGAGATGCCCTCGACTCCCATCTCAAGGGGCCATCTCACATCGAGAAGTGGGTAGAGTTTGGCCGTGAGCACTGCGTTGCTGAGTGGCCGCCGACTATGTCCACCGGCATGACAGAAAGCATTTGGACCAGCTTGGACGGCGATTAGGCGCTGCAGGATTCAGACCCGCTCCACACGCACCGTCTCGCCCCTTGCCGCAGACTCGTACGCCGCCAGCAGCACCTCCAGCGAGCCGGTCGCCTCTTCGACGGTGACGTCTGGCCGCGCGCCCGACTCCAGCGAATTCACGAACCGCGCGATGTCCAGCGGATACCAGTTGCTCTCGTCCGCGAGCGCCACCCATGCCTCTTTTGCAGGGTTGCCGCCCGCTGTTCGAGTAGACCGCCACATCATCATCGGGTCGGTCGGATTCGGTGGCGGCAGCGTCGGCTACGGCTCGTCGGCCGATACCTCGATGTGCGGTGTCCATGCGTCGAACGTCTCAGTTCCCTCGCTGCCGACGACCACGATCTTGTGCGGCCCGCCCTTCGGGTGGCTGTGGTAGCCGATTCGCCCGCCCGTGGCAGTGGCCACAACACCCTCCTCAAGCTGCATCGCCACGGCGCCGAAGTCCTCGATATCCCGCTCGACATGCGGCGCGAAGAAGTGGTTGCCGGTGATCGCAGTCACCTCGGTCGCACGCCTGCCCGCCAGCCAGAGGCAGAGGCCCACGGAGTAGACGCCGAGGTCGAAGAACTCCCGCTTGGCGTCGATGAACGTGAACCGCTCGGGCGGCGACTTCTCACGCCGCACGGCTCCCTTCGGCGCAGTGCCTGCACGTCCCTTGGCGAACAGCACGTCGGCATGGATCGCCCGCAACTCCCCGATTCGCCCCGAGTCGATGCACTCCTTGGCCGCGACCGCCCACGGGAGGCCGGTGTAGCTGTACATCTGGTTGCGTGCGCCGCTCTCATTGATGGCATCGCGTATCGCGCGCGCTGCCTCGATGCTGCCCGCCAGCGGTTTGTCCAGGAAGAGCGCCTTTCCTGCTCGGGCGCAGGCAACCGCTGCCTCGCCCCTGTCCTCTATCGCCGCGCACATGCTCACAATATCGATGCCCGGCAACGCCAGCGCTTCGCCGAGGTCCGGGACGAACGGGATGCCGTGCTCGCTGGCGAGTGCCTCGTCGAGTTCGGCTCGCTCGTCTGAGATGCCTGCAGCGTCCGTCACCGCCACCAGCTCGCAGCGGGGATCGGCCGCAAAGGCTACGGCGTGCGTCTCCTGATGCGTGCGATTCCCGCCGACCAGCAGCACCCCGTACTTTGCGGACCCGCCGGGCATCAGGCGGAAATCTCCGTCGAGCCTTCGTGATACGCCGCGCCCGAGCTGCCGATCAGCGCAATGTCCAACCCTGGCCGGTCGTCGGCCGAGGCGACTCCGGTGGCGACGATAGCGGACTGGCCGCTGTCCCATGCGCAAAACAGCGTCAGGTTGCCCGCCTCCGGCGACCCGACGACCGTCTGGCGGTCGGGCGCCGCGCCCATCCAATCGGACACGTGGCCGACTGCGGTATCGGCGGCCGACTGCGCGGCCGCGCCGCGCTCACGGACCGTCTCCGTCCAGCGAACGAAAACAGGCCTGCCGATGCGCCCGGAGCGCGCGATATCTGCCATACCCTCTGCAACCGATTTCACGTCGTTCGCCATTGCCAGCGAGTGTAGGAGGGGGACCGCGGCCGGTCAAACAGCCACTCGCGTGCCGGGCCGCTGATAAAGTTACGCCCCCGCCGCCTGTGAACTCTCGAGATGACGCGGGTACGAGGAGGAGACGATGCGACCCAGCAACATCCGGGCGAAGATGAACGCGGGCGAGAAGGCCTACGGCTTCGGCATCACCTTCCCGAGCGAGTCGCTCATCGACATGGCCGGGTACATCGGCTTCGACTTTGCGCACCTCGACGCCGAGCACGGTGTCTTCGACTACGGTGACATCGAGAGAATGTGCCGCGCCGCGGATCTCCACGGCGTGACCTGCACCGCCCGCGTGCCGAACATCGAAAGCTCAACTCTGCTCCGCTTCTTCGACCGCGGCATCATGGGCGTGCTGGCCCCGCACATATCCAACCGTGACGAGGCCGAGCAGGTGGCGAAGGCGTGCAGGTACGGCCCCGAAGGCGAACGCAGTTTTGGCACCGGCCGCGGGCGCGACTACGGCCTCGACAAGCCGCCCGCCGAGTACATGGCCGATTTCAACCGCGAAGTCACGGTCGGAATTCAGATCGAGACTGCGGAGGGCGTTGAGAAAATCGACGAACTGCTCGAAGTAGATGGCATCGACTACTTCACCTTCGGCCCGGCAGACCTGGCCCAGTCGCTCGGCTACCCCGGCGACCCCGGCCACAGCGACGTTCAAGCCGCGATGGAGGGCGTTCGGAATCGGGTCCGTGGCGCCGGGCGTTTGATGCAGGAAGACATCATGGAGAGCATGAACCTTGTGATGTGGATGCCGCCGCTTCTGAAGAAATGGCTCGAGGATGCAAGAGCGGCAGGTTGATACGTCAACGCTCGTTGCGGGAGCGGACGGCTGCAAGGGCGGCTGGATAGTCGCCGCCGCCGACTCGGAGGATCTGGGCCACCCACGCCTTGCCACAGTGTCGGCGTTTAGAGACATCTGGACAGTCTTTGGCGCCGAACCGGACGTGCTCGCGGTCGACATGCCGGTCGGCCTCGTGAACAACGGCAGCCGCCAGGTGGACGGCATTGCGCGCAAGCTGCTCGGCAAAAAATCGTCGAGCGTATTCACGCCACCGGAGCGAATGCTGCTCGAGTACGCCGCCCTGAACAATCATCTAAGCGACGCCCGCGAGGGCTCGTACATGGACTCGTACGAGGCGGTAAACGAGTGGGCTCAGAAATTTCTGGACCACGGCGTGCCGCCATACGCCTTTGGCATCTTCCCAAAGATCGCCGAGGTCGACCGGTATATGACCGAGAAGCGCGACCCGCGAGTGCATGAGGCACACCCGGAGCTGGCATTCCGCCTCATGAACGGCCACGTCGTCGTCGAAGACTCCAAACGAACGGAAGAGGGCGCCACAGCGCGCGCCAAACTCCTGCAGCAGTACGTCGGGGTCATCGCCGAAGATATCGAGGTCCAAAAGGCCCCGGGCGCCGATGCCGCGATCGACGACCTGCACGACGCGCTCGCCCTTCTCTGGACGGCCGCCCGTATCAACTCGGGCGATGCTGAGCGCATACCGGAGGTGGTCGACTTCGACCCCGTCGGGCTAGATATGGCAATGTGGTTCTGATCGACCGCGGCAGTCGCTGCTGTTGGATATCAGGGAGGATGACATGAAAATCGGATTGGGCGCGGGGCCACTGTCCGGAGGGCCGGCCGACCTGCGAGGCCAGGTGGATGCCGTCGTAAAGGCCGAAGAAGACGGATTCGCGAGCGTCTGGTTCAACTCCTCGAACAGCGCCGACCCCCTCACCATCATCGCTCTTGCCGGGGCGCGCACGAGTCGAATAGAACTCGTCACGGGCGTGCTGCCGATCTACTCCCGGCAACCGCTGCTCATGGCACAGCAGGCGCTCAGCGCAAATGAGGCCACCGGCGGCAGGTTCACCCTCGGCATCGGACTCGCCCATCCCGAGAGCGTCCCGGTGATGTGGAACTCGCCCTTCGACCGCCCCGCCAAGTTCATGGGCGAATATCTGGACGCCCTGATGCCGCTGCTGGAAGAGAAGCAGGTCCAGGCTGCCGGAGAGATGATCATCACCGAGGCTTCGCTCAACTTTCCAGACACACCCGCGCCCGGCGTCATGCTCGCCGCGCTCGGCCCCCGCATGCTCAGGCTCGCCGGCCGGAGAACCAGAGGCACAGTCCTGTGGGTCACGGGCACGAACGCCATCCGCTCGCACATCGCGCCGCGCCTGCGCGAGGCCGCAGCGGAAGCCGGCCGCGCCGCGCCGCGCATCTACACGGCCCTGCCGATCACGGTTACTGACGACCGCGACGCCGCGCGGGAAGCCACGGGCAAGCAACTCCGCAGTTACGGCAGGCTGGTGAACTACCGGCGCGTGCTGGACATCGAAGGGGCCGCCGGACCCGAGGACGTCGCGGTGATCGGCAACGAAACCGAGGTCGAGGCGCAGTTGAGAGAGTTGGCAGACGCCGGCGCAACCGACTTCGCGGCAGCGATAACTACTGTCGCGAGGGATGATACCGAGACCGTGCCCCGAACCCGTGCGCTGCTGAAAAGCCTGATCGGCAAGATATAGCTCAAGCGCCAGTCGCACGAACACATATATCTTGGTAGCTGCGAGGCTCGCCCCGCCTGGCGCTTGCTTGCCCGCCACGTTCGGGCCGGGCAAGCCCGGCAGCTACCGATGGTCCGTCCGTCTGTGACCTGGGTTGATAGAGAAAGAGAATATCCCGGCCCGGGAGGAGAAAGGACTGTCTCCGGACGGGGACTTCTTACTCAGCCTGCAGAAGCGTCACCACGGTGACGGATAGGATACCGGCACCGAGAACCACTACCAGTCCGACCAGCGCAAAGAACCCTCGCACCTCGTCCGGCGTTCGACGTCGAGCATCCCGCATCCGCTACCAGGCTCCGCTTCCATTTGGCGTACGACAGGCGCGATCTGCGCCCGACTAGCCCCCTCAAGCTATGTTTCCCCAACATCGCCCGTTAGGCGACATCACGGAGGTGGGGCGTGTCTTTCTACGCGTCGCGCAGAGTTATCCCCCGCGATTTCCGTAGCCGGTTAGACTACGCACGCTTCCGGGCCTCCCGGGCCCGTATCTGGTAGATGAGGAGATGTAAATGAGCGCGATGGGAAGAGTTCCCGAGGTTTACGCCCGCCTGGGCGTGAAGCCGGTCATCAACGCCCAGAGCTGGGTCACCATGCTCGGCGGCAGCCTGATGCGGCCAGAAGTCCTCCGGGCCATGGACGAGGCGGCGACGGCGTTCGTCGACCTGGCAGAGCTGACTCGGGCCGGTGGCGAGATCGTGGCGCGGGCATGCGGGGCCGAGGCGGGCCTGATCACCGCGGGCGCATCTTCCGGAAACCTCCTGATGGCCGCAGCCGCGATGACCGGGACAGACCGCGCGAAGGTTGACCGGCTTCCCGACACCCGCGGCATGAAGAACGAGGTCCTGATCTTCAAGGGCGGCCGGAACTCCTACGACAAGTCGTTCATCACCGCCGGCGCAAAGCTAGTCGAGTTCGGCTCCAGTGGCGCCGCACAGCCATACCATCTGGAAGCCGCGATCAATGAAGAGACGGCGGGCCTGGCGTGGATAGTCGCGCCGTTCCAGAGCTACCCGTTCCCGCTCGAGCAGGCGATCGAGATCTGCCATGCCCGCGGCATCCCCGTGCTGGTCGACGCCGCCGCCGAAGTGCCGCCCGTCGAGAACCTCACTCGCTTCACGCGAATCGGCGCCGATATGGTCGCGTTTTCGGGTGGGAAAGGCATCGGCGGACCCCAGAACGCCGGCCTTCTCGCCGGGCGCAAGGATCTTATCGAGGCCGCGTTCCTGCACATGTTCAACCTGGGCAGCGGGACGGTCGGCATCGGCCGCCCTTCCAAAGTCCCGAAGGAGACGGTCGTCGGCATGGCGACCGCGCTGGAGCTGTTCCTCGAATCAGATCACGTGGCGACATGGGCGGGCTGGCGGAAGCAGGCTCAGCACATCGTCGGCAGGCTCGGAAACATTCCCGGCCTGCACGTAGTGATTGAGGACGGCGATATCAACCGGCAGGGGCCGAACGCAGTCATTTACATGGAGAGCGACTGGAAGGGACCGTCACCTGCCGAGATCAGGGCCACCCTCGCCGCCGGCGACCCCAGCATCAGAGTGGGCGGCGGTGGCTACCGGGACGAGATCAACATAGTGCTCGTCAACGTCCAGCCCGGCGAAGAAGAGATCATCGCCGACCGCCTGGAAGACATCCTTCGCGGCTAGCGTCGATTACTCGTACAGCTCGATCACCGTATCGTCGAACAGGCCGACGACCGACACGGCGCCCGGGAATTTCCACTTGCCGGTCTCCAGGTAGCCGTCCGCATCAAACGACTGTGATATCTCAACGGTATCGAGATACACGTCTCCGGTGCGGATCAAAATGCGAGTTGGAATCTCTTTTGTTCGCCCTTCTACCTCGTAGAAGATCTGGAATAGACCATCAGTGCTACCGACAACCTGCGTGACAATGAACCGCACGCCATCCGGGCCTTCAACGACCCCGTCCGCCCATCTGTTCACGCTGATCAGCCGGTCCTGCGTTGCCCAGGCCGGCAACTCAGGCGTTGGCCCGGCTTTCAATTCAGCATTTGAAATATTCAACCCGGACCCGCAGGCGACTGCAGTTATCAGCGCCATCGTGAGCATTGGCCCGGCGGTCTTGGGCGCGGGAAATCGTGGGAGTCGAAAAAGAATGTCCACGCCACCAATGTAGCAGGCATCCACGGATGCCCACGCGGTCTCGGGGCAACGAGGCGTAAGCTATGCTGCCGCATCGCAGACGCCCTCCGACATCATCTGAAGGCACCCCATGAAGATCACCGAGATAACGGCACAGCCGTTCACCTATAAAAGCCGCGCCGCCCGCGACAACGAGGGCCACGGCCACCCCGGCCCGGAAGTCGACGCCGTCCAGACGCTCGTCACCATCAAGACGGACGAAGGCGACGAGGGCTACGCGTTCGGCGCAGAGAAATCGGTGGTGGACGAGCATGTCCGGCCCATCGTCCTCGGCGAAGACCC
>JADFHP010000126.1 GCA_022567135.1 Chloroflexota bacterium | reverse complement strand
CCTTGTAGTCGACGATCACGAAGATGTAAGGCTCGCTCTAACCACGCTGCTGGAGAGTGCAGGCCATGACGCGAGCGAAGCCGCCGATGGCGCCGACGCCCTCGAGATGGTCATGTTGGATCCGCCAGAGTTAATTCTTCTGGACATCGGCATGAAAAAAGTCGACGGCTTTGAGACGCTGATGTTTCTAAAAGCTGATCAGCGGACCCGGGATATTCCGGTCATCATGCTGACATCCCGGGGCCAGCCGGAAGATCGGTTCCGGGCTCGCAAACTGGGTGCTATCGACTATATAGACAAGCCCTGGGAGCCGAATGAGATAGAGACGCGGCTGGGTTGGGCGCTTGATGCAGCGCGCTCGGCCAAATCTGTTGGCGCCCATGGGAGGTAACGAAAATGGCGCGAATTTTGATTATTGACGATGACATGGACTCCCGTGCACTCATGAAGGAGCGGCTGGAGTACGTTGGACACGAGACCGAAGAGGCAGAGGACGGTCTTATCGGGATCGAGAAGGTCGCTTCTTATAAGCCAGACGTGATACTGCTTGACCTGATCATGCCCAATGCGGACGGTTACGACGTCCTGAAGGCATTGCAGGCGAACGCGGGCACTCTGCAGATCCCCGCGATAGTGCTATCCGGCCAGGATCAATTCGAAGCCCTCGCCGCTGCTCTTCGACTGGGAGCCTCCGACTACCTCGATAAGCCGTGTTCTTTCGAGGACCTGCTGAATGCTGTTCACACCGCAATAATGAGACCAGCCGTTCAGGTCCCGCCATCTCCTCCCGCTAACTATCACCTGGTAGGTTAGGGCCGTCGCGGTCCGCACCCGTTCTTCACGTCCCAGACGGGCGGCGTCCGCAGCCATATGCCATCCTGTTTCCAACGCGATATATGCACACAGGGGAGACACCAATGGCGGACCAACCACAGTTGACTGAAGCCGATCTGGACGCCCTGCGCGCCCTGGACACGCCGACCATATCCAACTGCCTTGAGCGGCTCCCCATCCGGCCGTGGACCGAAGGCTTCATGCGGCCCGAGATTCGGTCGATCATGCCCGAACAAAAAACGGTCGTCGGATACGCGGTCACGGTGACGATGTCCGCTGTGCGCCAGAGCGACAAGCCGGTCTCACGCCGCGACTACTGGGAGGCCATTCTCGCCATCCCCGCGCCCAGGCTGGTAGTCGTGCACGACCGCGACTATCCGAACCCCGTGGGCTCGTACTGGGGCGAGGTCCAGGGCAACATCGCCAGGGCGCTTGGCGCAGTCGGCGCCATCACGGACGGCGGAGTGCGCGATCTCAAGGAAGCGGAGGAGATCGGCTTTCCTTTCTGGGCCAAAGAGGTGCTCGTATCCCACGCCTACGTCCACCCCGAGTCGGTGAACGAGCCCATCGACGTCGGCGGCATCACGGTACAGCCCGGCGACCTGCTGGCCGCCGATAGGCACGGCGTGATCAACATCCCCTTCGAGGCCGCGACCAGGATCCCGAAAATCGCCGTGCTCGAGGCGGAGTCGGAGGGCTACATAATCGACCTCTGCCAGTCGGGCGTCGAGGTCACTCCGGACCTGCTGGATGAGGCATCGGTGAAGCGGGCCGCGGTGTTCGACGGTTCGGGAGCGGCCTACTAGGGCACATAACATTCGGCGACGTCGAATTGACGGCCAAGGCTGGCAAATATCGCCCGCCACCGGCTTTCCATATCGCCCTGGAACAGATTCGGCAGCCAGCCGAGCTTCAGGTAGATCGATAATGCCGGCAGACGGAAGTCTTCGGTCAGGAGGTAGGCCTGACCGTAGCCCTCGTCGGCCAGCCGATTCGTAACCAGTGCGGCCACCAGCGTTCCAAGGCCGCGGCCGGCGTGCGCCGGGTCGGCGACCAGCCACCCAAGTTCGCCGCCCTCCGGATAGCGCGCCCTGGGCTTCGCCTGCGCCACGCAAGAGGCCGCCAGGGCGCCCGAATCGCCGTGCTCGATAACGAAGAACCCGCTGTCCAGCCGTGTGGCGAGGACATCCGGCAGCGGATCGCTCGCCTCGAATGCAAGGTGAAATAATTCAAGGTATGCATCCCGGTCGTTCGGCTGATATTGCCGGACCAGATAGCCTTCCGGCGCGTCTCCAACGGGCAGAGCGTCTGCGATTCCTCGCACCATCTCCAATTGCTGCGTAAACTCCATCGACTGCCGCGGATAGCCGCGACCGCCGAGAAGATCGGGTTTCCTGTCACTGCCCGAGGCCATGGCCGGATAGCATGCCATAGAGTGGCGCAGCGGGCGAGGACGACGCTGGACGCCATGCGCGCCCCGCCGGTTCGATCGAAGCCCATTTGTACTACCATCCCTGCGCAGTCCGGGCGCAACTGGCTACAGTCCCAGTATTGATCCGGTGTGGCAGACGGTGGCAGGCCACCGGTGTGAATTCGGGTCGCAGTCATTTTCCAGGAGTGTCATACATCTCCCGCAAACGCATCATCATTGCCGCGGCCGCTATTCTGGCCGTCCTCGGGGTCGGCTTCGGCGGCGGTAGCTGGTACTACGCAGGCCTGATCGAAGATCTCGGGCTGAAGATAGATCGGGTCCGCGAATATGAGGTCCGGGTGGTGAGCGTTGATGGAAATACGATCACGCTGGACGCGCCGGACGACGACCTGCGGCCCGACCTGCTTGGCCTGGACTGGCCGGGAGGATACGCCCGCGCCGACAGCTCGTTCGGGTCTGATGGCGACTTCGAGGTCCGCGGCTACAGGCCGGTCATTGGCGAACTGAGCGCCGGTGACATGGTCCGGCTCGACAAGCAGGCGTTCTTCGACGATCCCCTCGCCGCCCGCGGGGTTCCGTTCACGGAGGTGAAGTACGAATCGCCACTCGGCGCGCTCGACGCCTGGCACGTGGACGCCCGAAGCAATACCTGGATGATCTACGTCCACGGCAAGGGCTCGGACCGGGGAACGGGACTGCGCATTCTGCCGACGGTCCGGGATGCTGGCCTGCAGTCGCTCATCATCTCCTACCGGAACCACGAGAGTTCTCCTGATGACCCCACCGGCCGCTACCAGTACGGCCTGACCGAATGGCGCGATCTGGAGGGGGCGGTACGGTATGCGCTCGATAACGGCGCCGAAAGCGTCGTCCTGGCCGGCTGGAGCATGGGCGGGGGTATAGTGGCCAGCTTCATGTACGAATCGGCACTGGCAGGCGATGTCGACGCCATCATTCTCGATGCGCCCTTGCTCGACTTCGAGGCAGCCATCGACCTGGGTGCGGAGCAACGCAGCCTGCCCGGCATTTTGACCACTGTCGCGAAATGGGTTGCAGACCGGCGATTCGGCATCGACTGGGCCGGCATGGACTACCTGGCGCGCGCCGATGAGTTTCAGGTGCCGATCCTGCTCATCCACGGCGAAGACGACGACCGAGTCCCGATCTGGACGAGCGAGCGACTCGCAGAAGCCCGCCCGGACATCGTCACTTTCGTGCGTGTTCCAGGCGCGTCTCACACCTCATCCTGGAACACCGCCCCCGTTCTCTACGAACGAGCCGTCTCGGATTTTCTGGCCAATCTGCCTGATTAGGCTGACGCCTATCCGCCACCGTGTAACGCGAATATCCGTCACCGTGTAAACGCTACCGTGTAAGCCCGCCGTGTAAGAATTATCCGGTAACGGGTTGGGAGAGGGCCTCGTCGATGGCGTCGAAATCGACCGCATCGCCGGCGATTTCTACGAGCCTGGCCAGCTTGCCGGGGTGGTCGAACCGGGCCGTTTCCTGGAGCGACTCCAGCGCCGCAGTGGCGTCGTGCGTTCCGGCCGCGACGACCGTCACCGGCACCTCTTCCTGATCGGCCTCGTAGTGCACATACTCCAGCGGCTGCACGCCCTCGGTCAGGACCATGCCCTTGATCGGCGTCGCCAGCGCCGCCATCTGGATGTCCGGGCGATCGCCGCGAACGATGACGATAGCGTTCTCGCGGGCCGAGAAATAGTGGACGCCCCAGTCCAGGATGTTGCCGCCGATCAGGACGTAGTCGACCAGCTCGTCGCTGTGCTCTTCCCATCCTGAGAATGCGCCGTCGAGGTGCTCCGAGATCTGGCGCACGGTGGAAGCGACCAGCCGCCTGTCGTCGGGAATCGCGCCGAGGAACGGGATGCCTGCGGACTCCAGCGCCGGAACGAACTCCGTCTCCAGCGTGTGCCGCCGATACCGTGGCAGGTTGTTGATTACCACTCCGACGAAGCGGTCACGGAACTCTTTCGCCGGACCTGCGACCTCGTCGTCCAACTCTGCCATCAGGACAATCCGGGCGTCGAGTTCCTCGGCGATTCGAAGATTGCCTGCCGTGTCTCCTGATAGACCCTCCACGATGGAGACGTCGCCTTCCACATTGGACGGCGAGTCGGCCACTGCCGCGTCGCCGACCAGGGTTTTGAACGCTTCGAGATCGGCTGAGCTATCGGCTGCTCCCGACGCCAGTCCGACCTTTTTGCCCTGTTCCAGCAATCGGGAGGCCAGAAGGGCGGCGAACGCCGTCTTGCCGACGCGGGGTTTCGTTGAGGCGATCAGGAGGGCTGGCATTCAGGTCGAGGGCCTTTCAGGGGCGTCCGCAAATCTTCGGGTAAAGATTAGATGATTGAGGCGGTGGTGAAAACCGGGCGCGCGAAGACGCGACAGTCCGCATCAGGCCGATCGGCATCTGTTTTTGAGGCGTGTTTGACGGTGGGCCTCACCCGTTTTCGGAACCAAGTTTGCAGGCGCTTCGCGGCGGGAAGTCGCCGAACGCCCTATTCTTCAAACACGGGGTCTACTCCCCGCCTTCCAGGTAACCCCGCCATCCCACTTCCTGGTGGCGGGCCCGGGCATGAAGTCCGTGCCTGACGCCTGGGAGGCGTCTCGGGCGCGGATGATTTGTACTGGGTGCCAGAGCTCTTCGGAGTGGAGCGCATAAAACGTCCTTGCTGCTGGCTCGCCGTGGTGGCTGGTCCTTCCGAAATGGACCTACTCGCCGCGGCGACTTGCCGACCCGTCCGCCCGAAGCGGACCGTGGGCCTGATGCGGATAGTCGCGTCCTGCGCGCGTTAGATGGTGTCGATGCTGTTCTCCGTGATCGTGTCTGACGTTGAGCCTGCCGCCCGTTGGGTCGGTGTCGGCGGGGCCGAGTTGGCGCGGCCGCCGCGGGCCGGTACCGGTCCGCGAAGACCGCCCGTTCTGGTAGCTATCTTGCCTACCCCTATAGCTGTCGGAGCGTGCGAGAACCAGAACGGATGTTCTAATAGTATGGGTGGATGGTGGATATGTCAAGCGCAGTTGGGGGGGGTGGCCGGGGCTTCGCGATGGTCAACGCCTGCGGCCTTGAACCGCTGGTATCGCAGGGCATACGATTGCTGTGGGACGCCCTGTGGGGCGTTTTTCAGGTGCCGAGGTAGCTCAGTTGGTAGAGCAACGGACTGAAAATCCGTGTGTCGGCAGTTCGAGTCTGCCCCTCGGCACCACAAATACGATTTGTATTGGAGAATGGCCCCGGGAACGGGGTCGTTTTCTTACCCCTGAAATCGGGTTTGACCCCCAGATTGACCCCCACGAGGTTTCTAAACGCCCGTTTCCTGCCCCTGAGCGCGCCGCGCAGCGCCGCTAGGCCGCCTGCGCCTGTATCGGGGGCTGGCTGGCGCGGGAAGCGGGAGGCTGTGGGCGGAGGTTAGCTCAGCTGGTTGGAGCATGTTGGCCTCCACTAATCGGTTGGACTGCTAATCTGTTACGGGCGGTGCGGCGCTTTAGTGGACTGGCGTGGGCATGCGGGTGGACATCGACCTACGAGATATTAGCGGAGCTGACCCCTCGCGTTTCACTACTCGCGAGATCGAAGTGCTGGCACTGGTGGCTCGGGGCAAGTCCAACACCACGATTGCCAGCGACCTCGATATCGCGAAAAGGACCGTCCAAAATCACTTGAATCACATATTGACCAAAATGGCGCCTCCTTCGTGGGCCGAGCCCCGGGTATACCTTTCTCTCTGGTACTTCAAGGAATCGGGTCGCCTCCAAGGGAACTAGCGGATGTCTCTCCCACCTTACGCGCCGAGCCAGCGAACCGGCCGGCGCATTGGGCGTGTGCAGTCCTATTCGGGTCGGGGCAGGTAGCACCTCCGTCCGCCTGCCTCGGCGTATCGCGGAATCTTGTTGTGGGTACTGCTTATGGGTGACTAAGGGGTCAGATTCAGATCGCCCCGGTCCTGCCATCCATCCACTTTGCCACTGCTAAAAGTTACGTAGCTAGAGCCGTAGTCCCACCAGTTGCCAGAGACTGCTATGCCATCCGGATTCCCTTGCACAGCTCTGACTTCGGCATGCGTGGAGCCCTGGGAGAACGTCCCTGCGGTCACAGTTGCAGAGGTCAGATTCAGTTCACCGCGATTTTGCCATCCATCTACTTTGCCACTACTGAAAGTTACATAACTTGAGCCATAGTCCCACCAGTTGCCGGAGACCGCTATGCCGTCCGGAGTTCCATGCACAGCGCGAACTTGATCTTTCGTAGAGCCCAAGTAGAAGGTTCCAGATTTCGATGATGGAGTTGAAACCGGTGCCGGAGTAGGTGATGGTATCGCGGTGGGTACAGGCTTAGACGTCGGCGTCGGCGTGGGTGTCGGCGTGATGGGCGTAGCTGTTGGGAGAGGTCCGAGTGTCACTGGTGTCGCGGTGGGTACTGCGGTTGATACAGGCAGCGCGCTCACCGTTGATGAATTCTGAGGCGCTAATATCTCCCAGATTCTCAGGTTTGCGAGAAAGGTGGAACTGTTATCGAAGCCATCATCGCTAAAGTATCTCGCCAAAGGTGCGACGTCGCCGAACCTGGCAAGACCGCCGAAATCTAGGATCGCAACAGTTCGGCCGTTTATATGTAGCCAGGCATCATCATCGATTGAGATGACGCGGATGGTGTTGCTGCCAGCGGCGCGTGTGTCGATGCCGGATACATCCCCCGAGGCGATCAGAATATCGGTGTCCGCCGACCCGAACCGCCGATAATGCCTCCACATACTGTCACTTCCGATCAGAATTGCGTCGAAAATGCCGCCATCAAGAGACCGGATGAAGAAACCATAACTCCACGACCCAAGTGTGATCGCATAAGGATTGAAGAATTGCGCCTCGGCTATCGAATTGACAATAGATAGTCCCATCGGTTCTTCTCCAATAAAATCACCTATATCCGCTATTTCCAGTTCATCAGCGGTCGAAACAAGATCTAAAGCAGATACCTGGAAATCCTCATAGCCAGTCGATCTACCGACAATCTCGTTGCCATTCAGGAAACCAGTACCTATCCACACGGAACCTGCGTCCCCGATGATGGTCAATTCGGTCACGAAGGTATCGTTGATGAATAACTGGGCTCGGTCCCCCGTCCGTATCAACCGCAACGCGTTACGGGCATCTCCCAGCAATCGGAATATAGCGTCAGTGGGCACAAGTCCCTCGGCCACAACAATTTCGGAAGTAGCATCCCTGGTCGACCGGGAATTGTGGAACCACTCTCCATCCGACGTGACGAATAGGGACTCGAACCCGTCAAATCCCCGATCATTGAACAGAAATCCGTAATCCCAAGGTCCGACACTCGCTGCATAAGGGTTCTGAAAGGTCGCCTCAATCACCACGTCGCGATATTGGTCAACATCAGCGGTAGCCGGATCATCAGCCAAGAACAACTCGATCTGGTCATCCTCAAAGTGCGGAA
>JADFHP010000125.1 GCA_022567135.1 Chloroflexota bacterium | reverse complement strand
TGCGGCATCCATCTCAACTGTTCCTGTTCGTGTCTGTGCTGTCGGTTTTCATTACTGACGCGCGGGCGCGCTCGTCGTGCGCATGCCGTCAATTGGTTATAGACGCAGATTCCTGCGGGGTCTCGGGCATCGCGGAGCCCGATTTACGAATATCGTAAGAAGCATTCTAGAGTGGACCGCCTGTTGTTTACAAGGGATTACTAGCGGATGAACGCCGGGCCGGACGCGGGCGTCGCCGATTCCGGCATCACGGATTGGGCAGGTCGGGCCGCCGTTCCCTGGTCCTCTTCCGCGCCTGCTCGCGGCGCCACTCCTCCACCCTGGTGTGATCGCCCGACAGCAGGATCTCCGGCACCGGCCGGCCGCGGAACTCCCGGGGCCTGGTATAGACCGGTCCCTGCAGCATCCCGTCCCACTCCGGGCCGAATGAGTCCCTGTAGGCCGATTCGGGATCACCGAGCACGCCGGGCAGGAACCGCGCCACCGCGTCGATCAAGAGCATGGCGGGCAGCTCCCCGCCGGTGACCACGAAATCGCCCACGCTCACTTCGTCATCAACCAGCTCTTCGATGACGCGCTCGTCCACGCCCTCGTAGTGCCCACAGACGATGATCAGTGACTTCTCCAGGGACAGCTCCTGTGCGAGATCGTTATCGAGGAGCCTGCCCTGCGGCGACATCAGGATCACGCGCGGTACCGCCCCGCCATCGCCCGCGGCCGCCCTGGCACGCAACTCCTCGATACCCGCGACAAGCGGCTCGGGCTTCATCACCATGCCCGGCCCGCCGCCATAGGGAGTGTCGTCCACCGACTGGCGTCGGCCGGTTGCGAAATCGCGAAGCTGCGTCAGTTCGACGTTGAGCAGACCGTCTTTCGTGGCGCGCCCGAGAATGCTCGACCGCAACGGCCCATCGAACATCTCCGGGAAAAGAGTCAGGACCCGGACCTGCACCGTTCAGCCCTTTCTTTCGTCTGGCCGGGCGTCCGCCGGGACGTCAACAGGATGCGGCCCGCGCCGGCCCTGCAGGACCTCGACGGTGTGGACGAGCACCGGCAGGATAATTTCGAGCGTCTCACGTACTGCTCTTGGATTTCCGGGCAGGTTGACGATAAGGGTCTTCCCGCGCGCCCCCGCTCTGGCGCGGCTGATCATCGACATCGGCGTTATCTCGAACGTGTGCGACCGCATCGCCTCGGCAATGCCCGGTATCTCCATGTCGATCACGTCCCCCGTCGCCTCCGGCGTCACGTCGCGCGGCGAGACGCCGGTGCCGCCGGTCGTGCAGATCAGGTCGACTCCGGCATCCGCCCACTCAGCCAGCCGCGACGAAATGACGTCCCGCTCGTCGGGAACCATCGCCCTGTCCGACAGCTCAAACCCCAGTGGCGTGACCATCTCGACGACCGCGTCGCCGCCGATGTCATCCCGTTTCCCTTCGGCGCCCTGATCGCTGCTCGTAAGTACCGCGAACGTGGGAATTGTCCCGTCTCCTGCAGATATCGCCGAACGCAGGCCCCGATCTTCGATGGCCCGGTTCCGTGTCAATCCGGCAAATATTGGTGTTCCCACAGCATACCGCTCTCAGGGTGTGACATCGGGTTCTTGACAAAACAGCCCAAAAATGGATGTAGACAGCTTGCGGCAGCCGGGGTCCTTCTGGTAGAACATGGGGGCCACTGGGGATATATGGAGGAAAATGGTGAACCGGCCGGAGTCCGCGCCGTTCAACACTTCCCCATCCCGGAGGCCGGCAACGACTTCGAGCGGGAGTGACCCGGTTGATCTTTTCAGGAGAGTTCGATCATCGAATCGACTCCCAGGGCCGGGTAGCGATACCGGTTCGATTTCGTGACGCCTTCAAGCCGGGCATGGTCCTGGCCGAAGGCTACGAACGGTGCATCGACGTCTACACGCTGGACGAGTGGGAGCGTGTGGCCAACGAGATCACCGGTCGGCCGTCAACGAACGCGAACAGGAGACTCGCCAGAGCCAGGTTCGCCGGCGCATTCGCCGCCGATCTGGACCGCCAGGGCCGGGTCGTCGTCCCTGCCCCGCTCAGGGAGTATGCCGGAGTTGACGCCGGGGCTGCCGTGATCGGAGTAGGCAGATATTTGGAGATTTGGAACCCGGACCGCTGGGCCGTCGAGCGAAGCACGGCGTCTGAACAGGCCGCAGACATTGCGGAGAAGGCGGCCGGTTCGGCCAGCCGGCCGGAACGGGATTAGAGAGACAGAACAGAGTCGATCGGACAGGCAAGAAGCGCAGGAGTGTCTAGAAGGTGATATTGATGGGCCTCGAACTGCACCACACCCCCGTGATGGTGCCAGAGGTGCTCGAAGGTCTGGCGGTCCGGCCGGGCGGGCGCTACATAGATGGCACCCTCGGCGAGGGCGGCCACACCGAGGCAATCCTGCGCGCATCGGATCCGGGCGGCCAGGTGTTGGGCATCGACGCCGATCACGAAGCCGTCGCGGTGGCCGGAGAGCGGCTGCGCGACTACGGCGACCGATTCGTCTCCGCGAATTCCAACTTCAGGGGCATACGCGCCACCGCGCTCACATTCGACTTCGTGCCCGTTCACGGCATCCTTCTCGACCTGGGCCTATCTTCGCTGCAACTCGATTCAGAGTCGCGCGGATTCAGCTTCCGGCGCCCGGACCCGCTCGACATGCGCTTCTCACTCCAACAGAGGCTGACGGCGGCGGACATCGTGAACACCTACTCGCAGGCCGAGATCGCAGACCTGATCTTCCAGCTTGGCGAGGACCGGGCGTCGAGAAGAATCGCGGCCGCCATCGTTCGAGCGCGGCCCATCAAGACCTCATCTGAACTGGCAGACGTGATCGCCTCCGCCCGCCGCGGGCCCCGCCAGCGCATCCATCCCGCCACCAGGACGTTCCAGGCGCTGCGCATCGCGGTAAACGACGAACTCGGCGCCCTGCAGTCGGCGATCGAACAGTCCGTATCCCTGCTGGGGCATGGCGGCCGCCTGTGCGTTATCTCATACCAGTCTCTTGAAGACAGAATCGTCAAGAACTTCATGCGCAAGGAATCCTCCGAGTGCATCTGCCCGCCCGAAACACCAATCTGCAGGTGCAGCCATCGGCAATCGCTAAAGCTCGTCCCCCGTAGGGTCATCAAGCCATCGGAATCTGAAATCGAGTCGAATCCGCGCAGCCGGAGCGCCCGGCTGCGGGTAGCAGAGCGAATTTGAGAGGGCCGATCGAAGACAGATAGGCGACAGGCAAAAAGGGGCGATCCGCCCCGAAATATGAAACGAGCCGGTACACCGTAAGGGGACCGATGGCGACACAGTCGTCCGAGGTGCGGAACGGCTCTTTGAAAGCGGCAGTGCTCGAAGGCCGGCATCGGCGCCGATGGGAACTGCCGATGGGAACTGCCGACGGGCTATATGTGTGAGGTAGTGACATGATTCAGGATGATTACAGGGCGGCAATCGACGTTGGCACGACCAAGGTCTGCACGATCCTTGGCAAAAAACGGCCAGACGGCTCTATCGAGATCGCAGGCGTCGGCGTCGCGCCCTGCAGCGGCCTGAAGCGCGGCCTCGTCGCCGACCCGGAGGCGACGACCTCCGCGGTCATGGCCTCCGTTGGTGCCGCATCTAAAGCAGCCGGCATGCCGATCAGGCAGGCCTACCTTGGCCTCACAGGGAGCCATGTCGAGTCCAGAAACGTCTGGAGCAAGGTGGATGGCTTCTCAGGCGTCACCGTCGTCACGCAGGAAGATGTGCGCAGGGCCCTGGCTGTCGCAAGCGAGGACGCAGCAGTAGAGGGCCGGGACCTACTGCACGTGATCCCAAGGTCGTATGCACTGGACGGGATTTACGGGGTCCGCAACCCGCTCGGCATGCACGCCGCTGAGATGTACGTTCAGGCGCACGCCATTCTGGGTGATCGGCATCCGATCGAATCGTTGCAGGCGGCCGTAAGGGCTGCCGGAATCGGGATCTCAGGCCTGATCGTGGAGCCGGTCGCCGCAGCCGAAGCGGTGCTCACAGACGCCGAGAGGGAGGAAGGCGTCATCCTGGCCGACATCGGCGGCGGCACCACCGACGTCGCAGTCTTCTACGAGGGTTCGATCGTCCACACCACGGTGCTCCCGATTGGCGGATACCAGTTCACCAACGACATCGCCATCTCTTTCAACGCCACATACGAGGAGTCTGAGCGGATCAAGCTCCGGTTCGCCAGCGCGGTTCCGGATGCTCGAACCGCATCCGAAGAGTTCGGGATCGACTCACAGGGCATGGATGACCCGCTCATTATCACGCGACGGGAGATCGGCCAGCTCATGAGCGAGCGGGCTACAGAGTTGATGCGGCTGATGATGAAGAAGCTGGATGAGCCGCACCTCAATGGGCTCCGCATCTCCCAGATGGTTCTGACAGGCGGCGGCGTAAAGCTGGACGGCTTCCAGGCAATTGCCCGGTACATCTTCCAGGGCCACGTACGGACCGCCTCCCCGCGCGGCGCCGAGGGACTTCCCGTCGAGCGCCAGGACCCGCAGTTTTCCGCAAGCGTGGGATTGCTTCTGTGGGGCATGCGCAACCTGCCCAGAGAATCGCACGCGGGACGGAAAGCGATCACACGAACAGGTGGCAGGTCAAACGGCGGGGGCGGCCTCCGGGCCTCCTTCAGGGGGCTCCTTCCCCGTTCAAAGGCGACAAAGGCTGCGAAGCGGGAATCAGCCACCCCTGTCGGGGTATAGCAGGGTGGCGTATAGCAGGGCACAAGGCGATAGGGGTTACTCATGGCATTTCAAACAGGCAATCAATTGATAACGGAATCGATTTCGGAGAATGGATACGAGGAAAATACGATCAGGAGGACGGGCATGGTGGCTGAGCAGACGGTGGCGCCGGACGCAAACATAAAGATCGCCCAGTTGAAGGTTGTGGGCGTCGGCGGAGGAGGCTCCAATGCCGTCTCCCGCATGTACCGGGAGAGGCTGGAAGACGTCGAATACATCACTATCAACACAGACGCGCAGGCTCTGGTCCGAACGGACGTGCCTACCAAGATCCGAATCGGCGACGCCATCGCGGCCGGCCTTGGCGTTGGCGGCGACCCCGATAAAGGCCAGGCGTGCGCCGAAGAGAGCCGGGACGAACTGCGTGACGTTCTCGACGGTGCGGACATGGTCTTCATCGCAGCCGGCATGGGCGGCGGCACCGGCACGGGCGGTGCACCCGTCATCGCCGAAGTGGCACAGGAAATCGGCGCACTGACCGTCGGCATCGTCACACGGCCGTTTTCGTTCGAAGGCACGCGCCGCAAGCGCGTCGCTGAAGAAGGCATCTCACGGCTCCGCGACAAAGTCGACTCGTTCATCATCATCCCGAACGACCGCCTTCTCATCGCAACCGACCAGGACGTGACGATGGAGTCCGGTTTCCGCATGGCGGACAACGTGCTCCGGCGCAGCGTCCAGTCGATAGCCGAACTGATCACCGTCCCCGGCGAGATCAACGTGGACTTCGCGGACGTGCGGGCAATTATGAGCAACGCCGGCCCGACGTGGATGTCCATCGGCTACGGCAGCGGCGAGAACCGCGCCGTCGAGGCGGCCGAAGAGGCGATCAACAGCTCCCTGCTGGAGGTCTCCATCAGCGGCGCCCGCGGCGTGATCTTCAACATCACGTCCGGCGGCGACGCCACCATCGCAGAGGTCCAGACCGCCTCCGAGGTGATCCAGAGGGTCGTAGACCCCGAAGCGAACATCATCTTCGGAATGGCGCACGACCCCAAGATGGAGAACGAGATCAAGCTGACCGTCGTCGCCACGGGCTTCACCAGCGCCGAGGAGACGATTCGGGCCCAGGAAGAGATGGCCGACCAGCTTGGCACCATGAGTTCCGACGATCTGGACGTCCCTCCGTTCCTGCGCCACCATCCGCAGGCCCGGCGAGCGCTCCGGAACCCGGTAACCGCCAGTTAGCTGATTGACCAGCCAGACTGGCAAATAGTCCCGCGTGGCGGGTGTCGCTCAGACCTCCCTCCCCAACCCCGGCGCCCCCCGCAACGCTAACTGAAGAGCCCATCGGCCCACTGCCGGTGGGCTCTTCGCGTACACTGCCGCCCCAGAGACTCAAGAGCGGGAGACCTGACGGCGATGGGTCAAGAACAAGAGGGCGGCATGGCGAACAGTATCGAGCTTGAATGGACGCCGGCACACCAGCTTCGCGAGCTGGTGGCCAGCAAGGAGATATCGCCCGTCGAGTTGACGCGGCTCGCTCTGAGTCGCGCCGAGTCGCTCAACCCGAAGCTGAACGCCTTCCTCACCCTCATCCCGGAAAAGGCGATGGAGTGGGCGAAAGAGGCCGAAGCAGCGGTCATGCGAGGCGATGAACTCGGCCCCCTGCACGGCGTGCCAACGTCCATCAAAGATCTCGAGGGAGTCGAAGGGGTCCGCCAGACCAACGGCTCACTGCCCTTCAAAGACCACGTCTCCCCTTCCGACGCCCTGCCCACGGAGCGAATAAAGCGGGCCGGCGCGATCATCATCGGCAAGACGAACACTTCGGAGTTCGGCCATATCGGCACCAACGAGAACCGGCTCGGCGACGCCTGCCGCAATCCGTGGAACACGGACTGCACCAGCGGCGCGTCGAGCGGGGGCGCAGGCGCTTCCGTCGCCGCGGGCATCACGTCCATCGCCCAGGGCAGCGACGGTGGCGGCTCGATCAGGATCCCCAGCGGCCTCTGCGGCATTTTCGGCATCAAGCCCTCACAGGGCCGGGTGCCAAGGCGCGATGAGAGCATCAACAACTGGCACCCGATCAACTTCTCCAACGTCGGTCCCCTGACACGCGACGTCAGGGACGCCGCGATCATGCTGCAGGTGCTCGCCGGCCCCGCGCCAGACGCCGAGCCGGGAACCATCGATTCCGAGCCGCCTGACTTCGTTAAAGCCCTCGGTAGAGGCGTCAGCGGCCTGAAAATAGGCTGGAGCCCCGATCTGGGCGGCGTTCCCGTAGACCCCGAAGTGAGAAAGATGGCGGAGAAAGCCGCCCGCCAATTCGCCGATCTCGGCGCTGATGTGGACGAGCCCGGATTCAAGCTCGGCGATGGCGAGGAGGTTTTCTGGGCATTCACGGCCATGTACCGCAGCAAGGCGTACGCAGTGAACGGCCACCTGCTCGAGGAGCGGCGTGATGACTTGATGGACTATTTCATCGAAGGGCTTGAAGGCGGAAAAGCCACCACGAGCAAGGAACTCTACTTCGCGCAGTCCCGGATTAATATCTACCGGGCCTATGCCCGTGACTTCTTCAGCCGCTATGACCTGCTTCTCACGCCCTCTCTCGCCGCCCCGGCATTTCCCATCGGGGAGTACCCGGAAACGCTTGGCGGAAAGCCGGTCGCCCACCGCCTCTGGGGCTTCACGCCGTTTACCTATCCGTTCAACATGACCGGCAATCCGGCGGCGACGGTACCGATAGGCCTGTCCGAGTCCGGCCTTCCGATCGGCCTCCAAATAGTCGGCGGATTCGCCTGCGAAGAAACCGTCCTGGCGGCCGCCGCCGCATTCGAGCAGGCACACCCGTGGGCCGACCGGCGCCCGCCGACCAGTTAGCCGGGCCAGCGGAGCACGCCAATGGCGCAATCGGAACTCGAGTGGCTGCCGGCCTACCGGCTACGAGAACTCATCCGGTCGAAAGAGGTATCGCCGGTTGAGCTGGCGCGACTAACGCTGGAGCGTATCGGGGGGGTGAA
>JADFHP010000124.1 GCA_022567135.1 Chloroflexota bacterium | reverse complement strand
ACCCATAAGCGCAACGTCTGTCGACACTCTTGTGGGAACTGGGGACGTCATGTGACTCGCTCTCCCGCTTGGCCCTCTTGTGCGTGGCGGAAACGCCGCTGAAAGGCTGACCGCAAAAGTAGCAGCGGGGGAGATCGGAGTCAATTGGGCGGGGGGATACGCTACCAGTTACAGCGCCCGGACCGCGCTCTCGATCGTTCGGACTGCCTCGTCGTACGGTGTCGCAGGGCCAAAAGATATCGGCTCGCCGAACCTGATGGTCAGGTGTCCCCGTCTTAGCACTGGAATCGCTCCGGGTCTTCCTTTCTTTTCGACATCGACCCTGATCGGCACCACGGGCAGACGTGCTTCCACTGCGAGCAGTCCTGTGCCGGCGAGAAATGGCCGCATCTCTCCGTCATCGGACCTCTCGCCTTCCGGAAAGATCAGTACCGACCAGCCATCGTCCATGATTCGGCCTGTATTTTCCAGGCTGGCCCTCACGTTTCCATCCCGTGAGAATGCGAATCCGTTGCCGAAGAGCGGGATAGTGATCGCCTGCAGCGGGTTGCTCCACATATGCGCGCCAGACGCCACGGCCAGCCGTTTTCGCTGCCGGTTGGGCATCGCTTTGAGTATCACTCCGGCATCCAGGCTCAGCGTGTGATTAGCGGCAAAGATCACCTGGCCGCGCGCTCCAGCAAGATTCTGCTTACCAACCACATCAACTTTGTACGCCCAGCGCAGCAGCGGGAATATGGTCGACCGTTGCAGGACGCCGCGAATCATGCATATCAGCGGGTTCGTCCCCCACGCGTGTGAGTTGAAATCCTTCTTTTCACCGGACCCCGCATCCACCAGGGACCCAAGCTCGGCGACTGTCGTCTCGGCTTCGATGGCTTCCTCGTCGATGAACACCCCGAACTGCTCTTCAATCGCGGAGAGCAGCTCAACCCTTCCAAGAGAATCGATGCCGAGGTCGACGCCAAGTGCGGTTTCCGCCCGCAACTTTGAAGTCGGGACTTGGGCGACTCTGGCGACGAGGCTCGCCAGATCGTCCGCCTCCGCGCCGCCGGGAATGTCCGGTGGAGTCGGGGCTTCGTCATTCGCTCCGGACAGACGGTGAGCGATCACGTTTTTGCGCACCTTCAGCGAATGGGTGAGGGGGAAGCCATCTTCGTCCCAGACCGAATGTCCGCGAATTTGCTGATGCGGCGCGAGAGCCTGATTGGCGTCCGCGACGGCGTCTGCGGCATGTTCGGCGTCGGCGGGTAGGAACACAGCGTGAACCTCAACTCCACTATCGGACTCCAGCCCGATCACGCAAACCTCGCCCAGCCGCCTGTCCTTCTGCAGGGCGGCCTCGACATCTTCCGGGAATACGTTGAGACCGTTCGGGTGGACGATCATTTCTTTGATGCGCCCGCGAATATGGAGGAATCCCTCATCGTCGAATTCACCAATGTCGCCGGTCTTGTACCAGCCGTCTTCGAACGCCTCGGCCGTGGCCTGCTCGTTTTGCCAGTATCCGGCCGTGACGTTCGGCCCGCGCACCTGTATCTCGCCGTTTTCTAGCCTGACATCGACGCCGCGGAGAGGCTTGCCTGCCGAGTCGATTTTCCGATCTGTAAGGGTGTTGATGGTGATGGTGGGGGCGGTCTCAGTCGTCCCGTAGCCCTGCAAAATCTTCACGCCCATCAACTCCCACTTTCGGCCCAGTTCAGGCGGGAGCGCGGCGCCGCCGGATACTACGAAGTTGAGCTTGCCACCCATCTTTTTAAGGACGCTGCGGAACAGTAGCCGGCGGGCGCGGAATGGCAGGCGCGCCGCGATCGCCATGAGCGTGTTCCACAGGCGCTGCTTTCCCTGCTGCTCCACCTGCCGCTCAATGCCCTTCATGAAAATGTCGAGCAGCAGAGGCACCATCAGGATGGTGGTGGGCCGCACTTCCTGCATGAGCTTCAGGAGGGCCGTGGGCTGGCGAGTGGTTATGAACGTGACGCCTGCGCCGTTCAGCAGAGGCAGCAGCAGGCCGCCCGTCTGCTCGAACACGTGGCTTAGTGGCAGAATCGAGAGCAGCCGGTCGGTGGGACCCACCGGTATCACATCGCTTGCCGCATCGGCCGCGGCTAGGAGATTCGCATGGCTGAGCATCACGCCCTTTGGGTCCCCCGTCGTGCCGGACGTGAACATGATCTCGGCCAGTTCAATCGACTCATCCGGAGTGCCAGCCTGTGAATCCAGTTCAGCCAAATCTGTTTCCAACTCCTCCAGATATATGGACTCTGCCGACAGATCAGTGTGCGCTGGCGGCGTGATCCCGGAGACGATGGAAAGAACCGGGTCAGTCTGGCCGACCACCCTGTCAACGAACTCGTCGCTTACCCGGAGATCCATCGCCACTACGATGCCACCTGCCATCATCGTGGCGAAGTAGCTTATGGCCCACTGAGGTGAATTCGGCGCCCAGATGAGGACGCGATCGCCCGGCTGCAGCCCCTTGCGCTTGAACAGAATGGACGCTCGGCCGACGTCCTGCCACAGTTCGCTGTAGGTCCATCGTCGGAAACGAAATCCCGGCTTGAAAGACAGCGCGGTCTGGTCGCCATATCGTTCGCAGGCATCGCGCAGTCTGGTGATCAGCGTCTGGTTCACCATGTCTCTCGCCCCCATTGACCATGGTAATGTCTGGAGCGACGTTATCAGAATCCGTCGCAGGGAGCCCATAGACCGACGTTATGGCAATCTTTTCAAGCATCCGACGTGCTAAATCTCTGGCATCGAGCCTGCGAGACGCCTGAACTCGCCGTCCGCCCGTACCAGTGCAAGTTAGTACATCTGTAGCCCCGAATTAGTACGTTCGCACCGCTTGAAATTGCACCACCCGCGACGAAGCTGATCTCAGCCGGGAGTCCGATAGGCGGATTCCGCAGGCATGGTAGAGAGGTGATGCGATGGGAATTCTCTGGTTTGGCGGTGCGAAGAAGCTCGATGATCTCAAGGTCAAAGATCTTCGCAAAGAGCGCACACGCCAGGAGGTTGAGCAGGACCAGTTGCTCGCACGAGTTCGTCGCGCGGGCAGCGAGTATGACGGCTATCTGGATGCCGCTTCTGAGCCGGGTACCACCAACGCGGAAGTTGAGGTGGCGGCTTACAAGATGGATCGAGCGAGCCGCAGGAAGTCCCGGTCCGAATCTCAGCTCCAGAACGTGATCACTCGAATCCAGGTCGTCGATTCGACTATCGACATCCTGGAGCAGCGTAAGGAACTTGAGAAGCGGGGCATCTGGAAGGTCATCGCCAACATGGACGAGGACCGGCTCCAGGAGCAACTCGAAAAGTTCGCTGTGGAGCGCAAAGAGAGTCATCTCGGGGTGGAAAAGATCGCCGAGATGCTGGAAATCGACGAAATGGACGTGAAGGCAAAACGGTCACCCGGAGTCCGCAAAGCGCGGGAGACGATTTTGACCGCAAGAAATTCACGTGAGGAATGGAGGTCTGATCGATGAGAACGCAAAGTGCGCCCCCCTACGCGGTGGGCGATAGGGAAGAGCCGCATGTGCGGGACATCCCCGAACGAAAAGATGAAGTGGACGATGTGATCAGCGAAGACGTGAAGCACGGCCTGCCCGTGATCATCTACGCCCGCTGGCTGCTCGTCATCGCCGGGCTCGGCCTGGCGATCTGGAACCCTCAGGGCCTCATCGCTCTTGAGGTGACGGTTGTCCTGGTCCTGGTCATGGCGGTCGGGAACTTCTTCCTGCACGTCGAAACAGCCCGGAACAAGCCCATCAACAAGGTGATCGTCTACGCGGCCAGCGTGGCCGACATAACGGCAATCACCGTGGTGATAGCGATGTCCGGGGAATTCGGGTCCAGCGTCTACGTGTTTTACATGCCGGCGCTACTGGCGCTTTCAGTCACGTTCCGCACACGTGACACGTTGATCTACACCGCCGCGGCAATCGGCGCGTACGCCGGGGTTTCGGCAGGTTTGATCGTGGATCAGGAAGTCGTAACAAACATTCCAACGACCATGCTTGCCCATGTGCTGGTTCTGGTTGCCGTGCCAGCCTGCGGGAACGTGTACTGGAGACTGGAACGGGATCGCCGGACGCGAGAATCACAGAACGAACTACTTGAGCGGCAAGTGAGCGATCAGTTTGAATCACTGGAATCTCACACTGCCAGTGTGAAGGCGGGCTGAAATGCCAGAAACAACAGACATAACAGACACAACAGTAAGCAGAAACGAACGTGAAGCGGCCGAAGACATCTTCTACGGCCAGGTAGTCATCAACTGGGCGCGATGGTTCGTCATCCTGGCGGGAATGGCGTTCGTGATGATGGCCGCCGATACGACGTCGGAACTTGCGATCGGCATGGCGCCGGTTGTCGGCCTGATGGTAGTGAACTTCTACCTGCACGGACGGCGGCTCGTCAATCAGCCTGCAAATCTGACTCTGGTCGGCATCAGCAGCTTCATTGACGTAATCCTGATAACAGCAGTCGTGATTATCGGACCGAGTGAGGAGCTCATGGGATTGGACAGCCAGTTCTACGTGCTCTACTTCCCGGTGATCGCAGCCTTCTCCTTCGTTTTCGGAAGGAAAATGGCGATCGCATTCACTGCGTTTACCGGAGTGGCCTATGTGGCTGCGACCATCATCGCAGGAACGGATTCCCCGACGGCGCTTTTGGGATCGTCACTTCTGGGATCGTCAGAGGATGCTGAATCACTGGTGACGCGGGTGATCGTGATGCTGGCGATTGGCGGACTGGGCACGTACTTCTGGAAGGTCCAGCGTGACAGGCGTCATCAGCAGTCGACCGTGGCGGTTGAGTGAGGTCCGAGATGCCATGGCGGCATCGATCGCCTAACCGGCATCGATTGGAGGTAACAGATGGGTAGATTCATAGGCGGCGGGCTCGACTGGATGCGAGGGCGGATTTCCGCCCTCGCCCAGCCCGCCAGGGATCCCAGGACCATGTACTCCAGTCCGCTGGAGCCACATCTGGAATCGCTCGGGCGTCTCAAGGAAGCGCGACTGGAGGTCCGCGGAGCGATCGACCGGTTGATGGAGATGGCGGGACGGGCCCGGGCCACCCTAGAGAAGATCGAAGACGTGAGCAGTGGCGCCAGCGAAGACCGGGAGATGCCACGCCACTACGCACTGGAATTGAAAATAGAGATCTCGGATGAGCTGAATACTCTTGATCGAAAGATCCACGGCTTGGAGGACGAGCATGAATCCCTGCTCCTCTCGGAACGCCGGCTCATCACGAGCCTGCGCAGAGGCGCGGTGACACGCGAGATTGATGATGCTACAAGCGCGTCACGCAACGCCAGGGAAGCGGCCGAGCGGTCCCTCGCCGGTTTCGGCACGGGGCTGCACCGGCTCGATCGGGCCATCGATCGAGCCAGGGCCATGGGACGGAGATTGGAAAGCCGGACGGAGGCGACGGGCCGGATCGCTGCGATGGAGGCGGAAACGGCAGAGTCGACATCGTTCGCGGAGCGCCAGGCTCTGAGCCTGGTGAGCCGCTTTTCCAGCGCCATCGAGACTGCCTCAAACGACGGCCGGAGCGTACCACTGGAACGCGGACTGCGCGCCGGCAAGGGCCTTCTCTACGAGCACCAGCAGTTGAAGTCTCTCCTGAACCGCTCGGACATCCGAGAGCGCCGGAGCTGCTCGAAGCTGGCGATTCTGAATGAGTCGGTCTGCCGTCATGGACTGACCGGTCTCAACGAAGCCTACGGGATGACGCTGACCATGCCCGATATCGTTTCCTGGGAGAACGAGGATGAGATCTGGGCAGCGGTTGAACAGCAGTTGTCCCTGGTTGAGAGATGCGAGCGGTCGATCAGGGAGGCCCGTCTTGGCCTGCTCGAGGCGGGTGATGAGGTCACGGATGACGACCTGGTGAATTCTTCGGAGACGCTGAGCGAGGCCGCGAGCAAGTTTCCGAACGGGCAATCGGAGATTGGCTTCACGCCGGATAGATGAGAATCGCCTCCGCTGCGAACTATAATCCGGCTCAACAGGGGATTGGAATGGCCAATGGCTGAGCAACAACCAGCCTACGCGGACTTCGAAGACTACCGTTACATGCAGCGGATAGTCGTCGTAGTCCGCTGGTTCGTAATCGCGTCCTGGCTGGCCATCAATCACTATCGCGTCACGTGGGACGAGACCCTTCTTTACGTGGATCTGATCGGCGTGGGAATGGTGATTCTGAATGGCTGGCTACACCTGCGCCTCAGTCAGGATCGTCCCCTCAGCCGGCGTTTCGCGATCGGCATGAGCATCGCGGACGTCGTGGCGATTACTGTTGGCATTGCCGTGACCGGCCGGTTCGACAACATCTTCTTCGTGCTCTATTACCCGGCACTGGTGGGACTGGCCCTGGTGGTGTCGTCGGCCCGCTTCTCAGTACTTCTCGTCTCTCTCACGGCGGTCGCGTACTCGCTCGTTTCGATAATTTTGCGTCCGGGGGTTGACACCGGTGTCGCCGAGGAGCGTGACCTGGCCGGAAGGATCATCGGCATGTATGCGATTGTCCTGGCGGCGAATCTGGTCACAAAGATAGAAAGAGGTCGCCGGTTAGAGGCGGTCGAGGCCGAGCGAGAGCGGTCGGCCGAGAACCTGAGGCTCCAGAAGATAGCGCAAGATGCGGAGATTGCGGCTGCCGAGCAGCGGTTTAAGATTCGGCGAGAGATTCATGATGGCCTGGTCCAGTCCTTATATGCACTGACGCTTCAGCTGGCTTCCACCGCGACCGAAGCACAGCGGACGGCCCCGGGCCGCATAAGCGACAGGATTTCGAAACTGGTGCCGCTGTCTCGCCAGACCCTTCTCGAGGCCCGCCACTACCTGCATGACCTCAACCCTATGCTCGCGGGGGAAGGTGAACTATCGGAGGTGATGGGAAACCTCTGTTCAGAGTTTGAGAGCGTCACCGAGATCCCGGTGGAGTTGATCGTTTCCGGTGATCCACTTCAAGTGCCGGATGAGACTGAGGCACAGTTGTGCCGGATACTCCAGGAGGCCCTTGCGAACGTGCTGAAACATTCGGGCGCGAAAAGTGTGAACGTGACGCTCTCATACAGTGAAGCAAGTGTTACGGTGCGGATCAGTGATGATGGCAGGGGATTCAGTGTTTCCGACACCCATCATGGTTTCGGACTGGAAAGCATTACGACCCGCACGCAAGAGCTTGGCGGCACGGCTGAAATCGTGAGTGAGGGCGGCGAAGGTACAAAAGTGGAGGTGACCGTACCGGTCGCCATACCCGTTGGGGGTTCCGATGAAGGCTAAGATCAGGGTGATGCTTGTGGACGATCACGAGGTCGTCAGGCTCGGTATTGCCGGGGTGCTCGAAGCGGAGCTGGATATTTCGATTGTGGCTCAGGCCGGTGACGGTGAATCTTCCGTGCAGATGGCGACCGTGATGCAACCGGACGTTGTCCTGATGGACGTATTGCTGCCCGGCATCGACGGAATCGAGGCCTGCCGTCAGGTCAAAGAGGCTTCTCCCCGGACGAGCGTGGTGATGCTGACGTCGCACACCAGGCAGGAGGCGGTGCTCGCGGCGATCATGGCCGGCGCCTGCGGCTATCTCCTGAAAAACACTGCTCCTCGCGCAATCGTCTCTGCGATCAGATCGGCCGCTGCGGGCGAATCGATGCTGGATCCCGCCGTAACCGGCCGTGTGCTCGATCAGATCAGACGCCTGGTCGAGGGGCAAGAGGATGATGAGATTTCGGCACTATCGAAACGCGAGGAAGAAGTCCTCGCGTTGATAGCGGAAGGCCTCACGAACACT
>JADFHP010000123.1 GCA_022567135.1 Chloroflexota bacterium | reverse complement strand
GTCTGATTGCAGGGGCGGCCGAAATGATCGCCTCCAGTTCGCATGTCGTGGCGATGACCGGTGCTGGGATGTCGGTAGAGAGCGGCATCCCAACGTTTCGCGGCCGCGACGGAATCTGGTCGCGCCACGGCACGCCTGCACCGGATGCGTATAGCCAGTTTCTGGAGGATCCTGAGGCGTTCTGGAAGCGCGAGCAGTTGAGACGTTCGGAGCCGTGGATCACGGAGTTGCGTACGGCCCTAAGTGCCGCGACGCCAAATGCCGGCCACACCGCGCTGGCCGAGTTGGAGAAGGGAGGCGCTCTGCGGACGATAGTCACGCAGAACATAGACGGGCTCCACCAGGATGCGGGGAGCCGGTCCGTGGTGGAGATTCACGGCAGCCGGCACAAGCTGCGGTGCGTTGACTGCGGCGCCCGGACGCCGCGTGAAGAGCTGTTCATGTCGCAGGCGCCACCGCCGTGCGTATCGTGCGGCGGCAGGGTGAAGTTCGACTCCGTGCTATTTGGCGAGCCGATTCCTGCGGAAGCGCTGGAAGATGCTATGGCGGCCGCCAACCAGGCGGATTGCGTGCTGGTGGTAGGGACATCGGCGAGCGTGCGGCCGGCCGGCGGGCTTCCCCGCATTGCGCGGGCCAACGGTGCGAAATTGATTGAGATCAATACGTCTGAGACCGGTCTTTCGAAGTTGTGTGATGTTGTTCTGAAGGGGAAGGCGGCGGAGCTGCTGCCTCGACTAGTAGCTGCCGTAGCTCTAGGCCACGCCCGTTCATCGCAGTAATATTGCACCCCCACCTGATAATCGGCCCTGAGAGGCAGGAGCGATCATGACTACTACCGCCAGCGCCGCCACCGCGCTTGAGCAGGAGATCGAACGGTACACCGCGGCCAACCCGAACTCTGCGGCGATGCATGAGCGGGCCAAGGAATCGATGCCGGGCGGCGACTCCCGCAACAGCATCTGGTGGAAGCCGTTTCCTGTTTACGTGGCGCGCGGCGACGGGTCGAGCATGACCGATCTGGACGGTAACGAGCGAGTCGATTTCATCAGCAACATGACGACGCTCATTCTGGGGCATCGCCATCCGGAGGTTATTAAGGCGGTCGAGGCGCAGTTGGACCGGGGGCTCTCATATCCGGCGCCTGCGCAACTGGTTGTGGAGTGGGCCGAGTTGATCTGTGATCGCGTGCCATCGGTCGAGAAGGTCCGGTTCGCCAACTCGGGTACCGAAGCCACACTGAACGCCATTCGCGCGGCGCGCGCGTTCACCGGCCGTCAGAAGATCGTGAAGTGCGAGGGGGGCTATCACGGAGCGCACGACGATGTGGCGGTTAGCGTGAATCCGTCGTTCGATGAGGCAGGCGATGAGCTGGCTCCGGAGTCCGTCAGGGACTACGAGGGCGTTCCGGACAAGTCGCTCGAGCACACAATCGTGATCCCGTTCAACAATGCGGCCGCGGCCGAGGCGATCATCCGCGAGAACGGCTCGGAGGTAGCGGCGGTGATCGTCGAGCCTGTGATCGGCCGGCTGGGCATGCTGCCGGCGCAGCCGGAGTTTCTCCAGGCGCTCCGCGACGTGACCCGTGAGCTGGGGATTGTCCTGATCTTTGACGAGGTGATTTCGCTGCGGGTTTCTCGCGGCGGGTCGCAGGAGTATTTCGGGATCATGCCGGACATGACGGCAATGGGGAAGATCGTAGGCGGCGGCCTGCCGGTAGGGGCGTTTGGCGGCAAAAGCGAGATCATGGCGCTTTTCGACCCCGAGTCCGAATCGGGACCACGGGTGAAGCACGCGGGCACGTTCAACGGGAATCCCATGACCGCGGCCGCGGGAATCGCCACGCTGCGGAGCATGACGCCCGAGCTTTACGATCAGATTGCGGAGTTGGGCGAAGCCCTCAGGTCGAAGCTACTAAATCTAATTGCCGAGCGCGAGGCGCCGATGGGCGTCACCGGGATTGCATCGCTTTTCAGCCTGCAGTTCACGGCGGACCAGATCGTAGATTACCGATCACTAGAGTCTGCCGATAAGACGCTGGAGGCGCACATGTTCATTGGCATGTTGAACGAGGGTTTCGCGCTGTCCACGCAGTGTGCGGGGAACATATCGACGGTTATCACGCCGGAACAGGTTGACGAGTTCGTGGCGGCCGTCGGGCGTGTACTTGAGCGGGCCGGATACGGCTAGCGTCCGGTCGGGACCGGCTACATGGCCGGCGACTCCATCTCACCCGAGAGAGCGGTGCGGCCGGCCGAATTCGGGCTCTCGACCAACTCGTCGTCTGAGACGTCAATAAGGCTGGACCCCTCGACGCCTTCATGCGCGATCGCGCCGTCAGACATGTCGTACTTGTCCAGCTCGGCGTTCGGCTCCTGCCGCTCAACATACTGGTTCGGGAATGAGATCACGGCGACCAGATCGGAGTGTTTGAAAGACTCCACGATCTGGATCGAGAATCCAGTCCCGTCACCCCCGCCGGCAAATGCGTCGTAGCGATTGCCCCGAACTATAAGTTTGGCGATCCGCACGCTGAGTTTGCCGTTCACTACGCCAAGGTACTTGCCGCTGGTGGTGGATACGCGGACTCCCGCGGGAGAGGCCTCCAGGGTCAACTTATCACCCGTGGCGACGCCTTCCAGAACGTCCGGTCCGGCGCTGCGCTCAAGTCTGGTCACGATGGCTGATCCATCGACGCTGCCGGTGACTCTGGCCATCTCGACGGCGGCGCCCACGCCATCAGCTATGTTCACGCCGCCATCACTCGCCTCGAGCCGGGCCAGATTGCGCTGGGCGATTGGATTACGCGGGTCGATCGCCAGCGCCGCGCGATAGGCACGGACGGCGTCTTCGCTGCGGCCCAGAGACGTGTAGGCCTTGCCGAGCCGGTTATGTGCTTCCAGGTCGGAAGGATCGTTAGCGATTAGTTTGAGATTCGCGCTAACCGCGTCTCCCCACTCGCCGGCCATCGCGTGGCCGATAGCAGCCGCCTGCATCAGGTCGACCGGCGATTCGAACTCATTTATCGGTTGCTGCATTTTTACGCCTGCTCTGCTGACAGCCCGTAGGAGTGTTTCGATTCACTGCGGGGATTCACTGCGAGCGCATCGTAAGCAGAGTTCTCAATCAGGTTCAAGCGGTTTTTACCGCGTTTTACACGGAAACGTGAACTTTTCCACCCTTTCGCAACTGGTGGGCCGGGACAGTACCGGGTAAAAATAGCGCGCATCGCGCCTGTTTGCTGCTCAGTGCTTGAAGCGGAGCGGCAGGAGGCGGACGATAGCCTCGCAGACGATGCCGGCGGACATCTTGGAGTCACCTGCGGCCCTCATACGGAAGCTATACGGGTGCTCGGCGATCCGAAGCCCGGCTCTTTCGCATGCAAGCATCATCTCCGCCTGGAACGCGAAGCCGTTGCTTCGCAGTGAATCCAGGCCCACTTGCTCAAGGGCAGACCTGCGGAATACCTTGAACCCCGATGTGGGATCTGTGACTGCAATTCCGACGAGAACTCGTATCCCAGCGTTTCCCAGGGAGCTGAGGAGCCGGCGGCCCAGCGACCATGAAGGGTCTACGCCGCCGCCGGCCATGTACCGGGTGCCGACGACGACGTCGTGGTCTTCCAGCGCCTGCAACATTCGCGGAATCTCTTTCGGTGGATGGGAGAGGTCGGCATCCATCTCCACCACGATGTCTGCGCCTTCTTCGAGCGCGGCCTTGAAGCCGGCCACGTAGGCCCGCCCCAGTCCCTTCTTCTCGGGCCGGTGGATGACGCGGAAGACCCCCTCGTGACGGTCGGACAGATCATCGGCAATCTGGCCTGTTCCGTCCGGCGAGTTGTCGTCAACGATGATGAAGCCCAGCCCCGGAATGTTCTGCTCGCATATCCGTTGGTACACGACGGGAAGGTTTTCCGCCTCATTGAACGTGGGAATGACGATCATGATTTTCGGTATTTTCGGCGCTTCACCCGGGTCTGTTTCCGGAGCCGTCGGGGTATCTGGGCGCATGCGGCCGGCTACCGGACGTTAGCGTTGCGGCGCAGGGTGAGCAGGCGATGCTGGACCATGATGCAGGGGCCTGAGATGACATCCATGCCTGCGGTACGGGCGATCTCCGCGGCCGGTTCGCTCTCGGCGCCGGGCTGCATCCAGTACGCGGGGGCGCCGATTGCGGCGGCCGAGCGCGCCAGGGCCGGTCCCTCTGGCGGCCGTCTGAATACGCTGACCAGGTCGACCGGCCCGTCGATATCTTCCAGCCGGCCCACTGCAGGAATGCCAAACACCTCTTTTTCGTGCGGGTTCACGGGAATGATATTGAATCCGACGCTGAGCAAGTAGGCGGACACGGTGTTGCTGGGCCGCGATGGCTTCGAGGACAGGCCCACGATGGCGATGGTGCGGACGCGGTCGAGGATATCTTCGATCAGCCGGTCTTCTTCAGAATTCACCATTGTTTAATCACTTTTGACCACTCCGGTTCGCGCCTTTGTATCTGCCGCGGATATCGTTCCATCGCACGGCAAGGATATCCAGAAACGCAATTCCACCGCTGAGAAAGCCCATCTTGCTCTCTGCGCTGAAGTGCCAGTCTATGGGGATCTCAACGATGCTGGCGCCCATCTTACGGCTCAGATAGAGGACCTCAACATCGAAGCCCCAGCCTTCTCCCGTTTGAAGTTCGAACACTCTGTCTGCCAGGCTCCCGCGATAAAGCTTGAAGCCGCACTGGGTATCGTTCAGGCCACCGAGCGCAAATAGCCTGGCGACGTAGTTGTAGAGCCGTCCGGTGATGTGCCTCCAGAGCGGCTCGCTGAATCTCTGTGAGCCTGCCGCCTCGCGGGAGCCGATGCCGATATCGTGGTCGGGGGCCTGGTCGCCGGGCAGGAAGCGGTCGATGTGCTCGGCGGGCATGGAGAGATCTGCATCGCACATGAACCGCCACTCGGCTGTCGAGTGGAGCATGCCGTTCTTGATGGCCCAGCCCTTGCCGCCGTGGCGCAGGCCCAGATACCGGATGCGCGGGTCCGAAGCTGCGGCATTTTCGACTATCTCGCGGGTTCGATCGGTGCTGCCGTCGTCGGCGACGATGATCTCCCACTCATACGGCTTGCCGGAGAGATGGCGGGTCAGCTTTTCGAGCGCGCTGCCGATGCGGGCTTCCTCGTCGAAGGCGGGGATGATCACGCTCAGGAACGGGCCAGACGCTGCGTCGTTCATGGGGGCGGCGCTAACCCGATGCGGCGAGATCGAAGGCGTCGTGCAGCGACCGGGCGGCGGCGGCTATTGATTCCGCGTCCACCAGGCAGGTAATCCGAATATCGGCTGTTGTGACGGCTCTGATATTAATCCCTTGATCGCCGAGGGTTCGAAACATCTTCGCGGCCTGTCCGGGAGTGTACTGCAGGCCTGCGCCGACGATGCTGACCTTCGCCAGGCCGGAGTCCCGGATGATGTCATCGAACTCTACGTCCTTCTGCTGTCTGGCAGTTTCTATTGCTCGGTCAGCCTCATCCTCTGCCACAGTGAACGCCATGTCCGTCATCCCCTCGCTTGCCGCGGTCTGGACCATCAGATCGACGGAGATACCGGCGTCGGCGAGCGGCTCAAACAGGCCGGCGGCGATGCCGGGGCGATCCCGGACGCCACGAACGCTGATCCGTGCGGCGCTGCGATCGATGGCGATTCCGGTCACGGGATGCTCGGAGCCGAACCGGCCCCGCGCGTCTGTAGCGGACGGTGTCGTCGTGATCTGAGTCGTATCGAACTCCTGCGCCAGGGCCGTCGCAGCGGCATCCAGGCGATCGGCGTCGATGACGCAGGTGATGCGTACTTCCGCCGTGGCGATAACGTGGATGTTGACGTTGGCGTTGGCGAGCGCCCGGAACATGCGGGCGGCGTATCCGGGGCTGTTTTGCATACCCGTGCCGGCGATGCTGACCTTGGCCAACTCGAGCCTTGTCTGCACGGAGCTGCCCGGAATCTGCGCTGCGGCAGCAGCGGCGCGCTCCGCATCTTCTTCGCTGACCGTAAATACAAGATCCGAGGCGTTCACGCCGGGTTGATCGTTGGCGATTATGACGTCGACGTTCACGCCCTCGGCCGCGACCAGATCGAAGAGCTCCGCAGCTAGACCCTCCCGATTCGCGAGGCCGCTGACCGCGATCTGGGCAACGCCGGTTTCCGACTCCACCGCCGTGACCGCATTGCGGATCTCCATCGTCGTCGAGCCGGCCAGCTTTTCGCCGTGAATCAGGGTGCCCGGAACGTCGTCGAACGTGGATGCGACCATGATCGGCACACCGTGAATCGCGCCCAGTTCTATGGAGCGAGGGTTCATCTTTGCGCCAAGGCTGGCGAGTTCGAGCATGTCGCCGTATTCGATCGAGTCCAGTTTGCGGGCGTCCGGCACCAGCCGGGGGTCTGCGGTGTAGATGCCGTCGACATCGGTGTATATCTCGCAGCGCTCTGCACCGAGGGCGGCCGCGAGTGCGACGGCGGTGGTGTCGGAGGCGCCCCGACCGAGGGTCGTGACGTCGTTCGTATCCGACAGGCCCTGAAATCCGGCGACGACAACGATGCGTCCGCGGGCCAGCTCGCCCTGGATTCGTGTCGGGTCGATATTCGCGATTCGCGCCGAGCCGTGGCGCGAGTCGGTCTTGATGCCGGCCTGTATGCCGCTGAGGCTGACGACATCGTGGCCGCGGGCGCGGATTGCCATTGCCACGAGCGCCGATGAGACCAGCTCGCCGGTCGATAGCAGGGTGTCCAGCTCGCGCGGGTCCGGCGGTCCTGCGTCACCGACCACGTCGCGTGCCAGGTTGATCAGCTCGTCGGTGCCGTCGCCCATCGCGGAGACTGCCACGACCACGTCTGCGCCCGCTGCACGCGCAGCGCAAATCCGCTCTGCCACGGCGCGAATCTTCTCAGCGTCGGCGAGGGAGCTGCCACCGTATTTCTGGACTATGATTTTCGCCGAACGTTCGCTCATTCGGATTCCATCAGGTACGCGCCGGTGGCGGCGGGGTTGACGACCATCGTCTTGCCCGGCAGGTTGTGAAGGCGGGCCGCTTCGGCCATCTCGTAGATAACGGTCATCTCTCGCCCGGTGGTGAACGCGACGACGGAGGGGCCCGCCCCGGACAGGAACGCGCCGTGGGCGCCGCCTATGAGCGCCGATTCGATAAGCCGCTTCATTGCCGGGTAGATGGCGCTACGCGCCGGCTGGTGGAGCATGTCCTCGGTGGCGTGACGCAGTAGTTCCAGCCTGCCTGTTGAGAAGGCGTTGACGAGCATGGCGGCCCTGCCGACGTTGAAGATCGCGTCGGCGCGTGGGATTTCCGGGGAGAGCAGTGCCCTTGCCTCTCTGGTCGGCCCTTCGACATCGGGCACGAACAGCACCGCTTTCAGGTCATCCGGGAGCGCGACCTGATCGGTGATCCATTTTGAGTCGGTATGGATGCCGATGCAGAGGCCGCCCATCAGTGCCGGGGCGACGTTATCGGGATGGCCGTCGATGTCGGCGGCGATTTTTATCAGGTCTTCGAGATCGAGATGGTGGCCGCAGATGGCGCTGCCCGCGAGCAGGCCCGCCACGATGGCGGCCGAGCTGCTGCCGAAGCCGCGGGAATACGGGATCTCGTTGCGGCAGACATAGGAAAGTTCAGGCTTTGGCTTTCCCGCGGCCTCGAACGCAGCGTTCACTCCGATGACGACGAGATTGCGCTCGTCCAGCGGCATCGAGGGCGCGTCACTTCCCTCGCCCTCTACTGTGATCGAAAAGGGCGCGCGCTCGACCGTCAGCTCGCTC
>JADFHP010000021.1 GCA_022567135.1 Chloroflexota bacterium | reverse complement strand
CCTGCAGGGGTGACGGATCCGGCATATGCTCCCCGCTCGACGCGGGTGGAAGACGTGATGAGTCCCGGAGGATTCAATCAGGTGGAGGCGCCGCGCTTCTACGGATGCAGGGCGCCGTATTTGCCGCTGGGCTCGCGCCATGACGTGCTGGTGTTCGAGACGGAGCCCCTGTCCGCCTATGTGGAGGTAACCGGGCCCATTGAAGTAAGGCTATGGGTCTCTACGACCGCCGTTGATACTGACTTCACCGCCAAGCTGATCGACGTCTACCCGTCCAGCAGTTGGTATCCGATGGGCTACGCTCTCAACCTTACAGACAGCTTGATGCGCCTGAGGTATCGAAATGGCGGCGGGACGCCAGATTTCGTAGAGCCCGGCGAAGTGGTGGAAGTGACGATCACGCTCTATCCGACCAGCAACCTGTTCTCAGCAGGCCACCGGATAAGGCTGGACATTTCGAGTTCGAATTTCCCGCGGTTTGACGTAAACCCGAACACCGGCGAGGCGATCGGGCGTGAGCGGCGGCGCGTGGCGGCGGACAACACCGTCTATCACAATGCCGGCAGGCCATCACACGTTGTGTTGCCAGTCATACCGGGCCCACAGCAAACGAGTTGAGATTGCGAATGGTGCGGGACCGATGCGCCAGGCCAATTGTCTTACAGCAGCGCGCAAAAGCCCGAATGGGCGTAGAGACTGGTAAGCGCGAGAATACGGTTATAGCACTCACTTGAATCGAAATGGGAACAGGCGGTCCGCGGGCCAGGGCGCCAATGACTGATTCTATTGACAAATCAATATCCGCCCACGAGCGCGGTGAACATCTCTTCTGTGCCTATTGCGGCACAGAGGACAAGACCGACTATGGTTATTGCGACCACTGTGGCGAGCGTGTAGCAGCACCTGATTCGGTGCGCTTCTCATCACGCGAGCTGGGCAAATGCCAGACCTGCTCGGCCGATAACCAATTGCACGCCAGGCATTGTGTGGGATGTGGCGTTTCGTTTGAAGACACGCCGCTTGTTCAGAACGGCCGAGGCCCAACGGACCCCTCGCTCAGGGATGCCGCCTACCCTGATCCGCCGGAACCTGACGGTTCGCATTCGCCGTCCCGCGTATCCACGGCCGAGCCGAAAGAGCGACAAGACGATCACAGAGCCCCGCCATACGCGAGACCGGAGCGTCCGCCCTCGAGGCAAGAGCGGCGGCTGGACAGTTGGAGTTCTTCCGACGCTCGCGGGGCTGACAACGGGCCAAGCGCAGACGAATTCGACGGCCGCGAATATGATCCGGCGGCGCGCCAGGACGAGGGAGAGGCCAACGATTCCGGCACTCGGGAGGGGCAACTCCCGACGGAGTTGAGGGGCTACAACTGGGGAGCGCTGCTTCTCGGGCCCATCTGGGGCGTGGGAAATCGAACGTGGGTCGCAACGGTCCTGTTCGCTATATGGTTCATTCCGATACCGGCGATAGGCCTGCCACTGTACGTATTCGGCGCCCTTTACCTGGGCTCGCATGCCAATCGATGGGCATGGCGGTCCAAGAAGTGGATGAGCATCGAGCACTTCAGACGGACGCAGCAAAACTGGGTGTTCTGGGGCTTCATCGTTTCGCCCGTCATCGTCTTCTCCCTGATCGTTCCATTATGGGCGTCAGGTAGCTGACGATAGCCCTGCCGCATCCGGCCCTCTGAGCGCTTCGGCAAGGGCGTCTGAGAGAAGATTCACACCCAGCACAAGCGTCGTGATAGCGGCGCCCGGCCACAGGACCATCCAGGGCGCGCGATGAATGAACGTCTGGGCGTCTCCACCGATGAGCAGGCCCAGCGATGGCTGGGTTGACGGCGCCCCGAACCCCAGGAAGCTGAGCGACGACTCCGCCAGCACTGCGGCGCCGAGCTGGGCGCCGATTATTATCAGCCACGGCCCCGCGGCGTTGGGAATGACGTGGCGCATCACGATCGCCGCGTCGGACGCGCCCATGGCGCGCGCCGCTTCGGCATAGCCAGACACCCGCAGTGAGAGCGCGCTGGAGCGAGTCACCCTTATCGCCAGCGGAGCGAATCCGATCGACAGTGCGAGGATTATCCCCCAGCGGGACGCCGGAGCGGCGACGACGATGGCCAGGGCGAGCACGACGAGCGGCAACGACATGATCGCGTCTACGGCCCGCTGCACCAGCATGTCGGTCCGGCCCCCGGCGTAGCCGGAGAACAGGCCGATGAGGCCGCCCAGAACGCCGGCAAGCGCGGCAACAGCCACTCCGACCGTTATCGAGCCTCTCGTGGCGCTGGCCACACGCGAGAACATATCTCTGCCGAACTGGTCGGTGCCCATCGGGTGATCGACGCTGAATCTGACGTATCGCTCGTCGAGATTTTGGGCCAGAGGGGCGTCGAGAAAGAGAGGCCCGATGAAGGCGGCGGCGGCAAGCACCAGCAGCAGCAGCACTCCCGCCAGTCCCGTGCGAGACCTGACCGCTGCCAGAAGCCAGGCGCCCGGCCTCATGGCCGCGCTGCTCCAGCCACCGGCGTGAGGATTATGCGGGGGTCAAGCCGGGCGTATGCGAGGTCGACGCCGAGGTTGATCAGGATGGCGGTCGCCGCGAACCCGATCACCATGAACTGCACGAGCGGGTAGTCTCTGAGCGACACGCCGAGGACCAGCCCGCGGCCCAGACCGGGCAGGTTGAATACCGACTCAATGACCACAGCGCCGCCAAGCAGGAACACCATCTGTGCTCCGAGGACGGTGAGGCCCGGGAGCATCGCATTGCGAAAGACGTGCCGCCGGGCGACGGTTCCTGGCGCCAGTCCTCTGGCTCTCGAGGCGCGTACATAGTCGCTTGAGACGATGTCGAGGGCGCTGGCCCGCACGACGCGTGCGATCAGAGCGGCCGGCCGCAGCGCCAGTATCAGCGCGGGCAGAAGGGTCTGTTCTATGTTGCGCTGCGGGTCGTCCCAGAGATCGGCGTACTCGACCGCCCGGAAGTATCCGAACCATGAAGCCAGCGCTATGACAACGACGAGCCCTACCCAGAATTGCGGCAGGGACATCAGGCCGACCGTAAGGGCGCGGATGCCGTGATCGATGGGCCTGCCGGCGTTCATGGCCGCGGCCATGCCGAGAGTGGGACCGAGCAGGGCGGTAATCAGGCCTGCGAAGACGGCGAGTTCCAGCGTGACGGATATCCGGGGCGCTACATCGTCCCAGACCGAGCCACCTGTAGCAAGAGAGGTGCCGGAGTCGAAGGTTGCCAGATCGCCAATCCAATCTGCGTACTGGACGATGTAAGGCCTGTTCAGGCCGAGCGCCTCCCGTCGCTCATCAACCTGCTCGACCGTGAGCGCGCCTTCGCCGGGCGCCTGAGCGATGGCTGCGACTACGGCATCTCCGGGAGCGACCCGGAGAAGGACGAAGATGATGATGGTGACCAGCCAGAGCGTCAGGATGGCCAGGGCAAGGCGCCGTGCGATGTAGACGGCCATCTGCCGCTAATCCGCCAGCCAGACAGATTCGAGCCGGCGTCCCTGGTACAGGCTCGGCCCGCCAGGTGCGAAGTTCTGCACGCGGACCGAAACCGGCGTCCGGCGAACGCTCCAGTTGAACCATACTTTCGCATCTTCGTCCCACACCCGGCGCTGGATCTCGTCGACCAGCTTCTTGCGCCTGTCGGGATCGAGTTCGCGTGATTGCGCCTGGATCATCTCGTCGAGTTCCGGGTCGCAGAGTCCTGGAAAATTCTCGCTGCCTCCGCACGAGTAGTGCGCCGGCAGAATGGCATCCGGATCGTCGAGTGAGAACGAGTGGCTGTGGGAGATGATTGCGTGTTCCCCGCGAAGCAGGAAGTCCTGGTAGGCGGTGCGCTCCATGGGCTCTAGCTCGACATTAATCCCAACCGTAGCGAGTTGAGCCGCAGCGAACTCCGCCAGTGAAGTCGAGAAGGGGTCCGACCGGGTTTGCATCTTCACGCTCAGGCCGTCTGGGAAACCGGCCTGCGCAAGGAGCTGGCGAGCCTCAGCCCGATCCGCCTCGGCAACCCCGTAGCCGGGAAGCTGAAGCACCTCATCGGGGTCGAGCGCCCACGGTCCTCCCGGCGGCATGATGGCGCCGTTGAAGCCGCCGCCGAGGGCGATCACGGCCTCGGAGCGGTCGAACGCCAGGTTCACGGCCCGCCGGACCCTGGGATCGTCGAACGGCGGCATCGACAGGTTCATCTGGACGGTGTTGCCTCCGGCTGAAGGCTCTCTGATCAACATTATTCTTTCGGAATCGCCTGCAAGGGACTCCGCTTCGGCCTCCGTGAGCAGCATGATGATCTCTACCTCTCCGGCCTTCAGCGCGGCCAGGCGGATGGCGGGGGAGGGCATTACCAGGTAGGTGATTCCATCCAGGAAGGGCAGGTCCGGCTCATAGTAGTCATCGTTGCGGACCATGCGGTAGAAAGAGCCGCGCGTTGCCGAGCCGAACTTGAACGGGCCACTGCCCACCACCTGGTTGTGAAGAACCATGGAGGGCGGGTCCAGCTTCTCCGTGGCGGCCCGGGGGAAGGCGGAAACGTAGACGCTTGCCAGATTCGTGATGAAAGAGGCGGCGGGGAAGTCGGTTGTTATCGTCAGCGTATGCTCGTCGGGCGTCCTGATCTGGTCTGTGGAAGATATATAGGTCTTGATTGGCCCGGCCCGGCCGACGAGAAGCCCTTCCGGCGGATTTATGATCCTGTCCAGGCTGAACTTCAGGTCATCGGCGGTAACGGGCGTTCCATCGTGCCAGCGGGCGTCTTCTCGCAACTTGAACGTCCAGGTCCGGCCGTCCGGCGATAACGAGTACTCCGTTGCCAGGTCCGGCAGGATCACTCCGTGGTCGTCTGCGGAGGCGCGGACGATCTGGGAAAGCATCGGGTTGCAGGGGTGGACCGACTGGTATCCGACGCCGCGTGACATCGCCAGGTCGCAGCTGATCGGGTCGCCCGGTTGAGCGATGCGAAGCACGCCGCCATAACGTTCATCGCGTTGATCGACCGGTTTTGCGACATTGGCGAGAGCGGCCGTTGGCTGGGCCACGGCTACAAGAGCCGTCCCAACGGGCGTGGAGGCCGTCGTATCGGTCTCGCCGCCGGAGGCGCAGGCGATTGCAATCAGGCCGGAAATGCCGGCAATGAGGGGGATCAGAACTCGCGACAAGTGACCGCCTAACCCCGGGGTGTGTCATCACTCCCGGGACCAGCACGGCCGCGCTATCGCAGCCGATTCATCTAATTAGCCAAGCCTGCCGCAATCAGGTGGCAGGCTGGAGCAGGTGCCCCCAGCGCACGGCGTGACTGCGTGCGAGCGAATCGAGAGATATTGCGTATTCCACGTTCGCTATGGGTGGCGTGGTCATGATGATAGCGTCTTCGCCGTTGTCTATGTAGTAGCGCTTCCGCAATCCCACTTCTCTGAACCCGTACTTGTCGTAGAGAGCCTGTGCCGGGGAGTTGGAGGCCCGCACTTCAAGCGTCACCTCCCGCATGCCGTATCGACGTGCCTCGCGGAAGGCGGCCAGCAACAGCAGTTCGCCAAGCCCTTTCCGGTGATCATTCGGCCTGACGCCAAGTGAGACGATGTGCGCATCGTCGGCGATGAACCAGATGCCGACGAAGCCGACGATGTAGTCGCGCGGCGCCTCGGCCCCCCTTAATCCGTCTATGAAAGATATCTGCTTCAGGCTGGCCGCGATCCTGCTGAGAATGCCTCGGCCTGCTTCTGAATCCCGGGGCGAGCCCTGAGGTGCAAACGGCCCACCGGTATAGTCCGAGATCGGAAGTTCCCGTGCCGCCGCGAGATACGAGGTGCGACGGCGAGTGACTTCCCTGGAGAAGCGCGTGGGCGGCCACTGCATGGGGAACGCTTCGCGCTCGACAGCGGATAGCGCAGCCGCGTCCCGATGTTCCGCGGGGCGGATGTAGAACTCTTCTGCCTCCACCGCCCGCGCGACGGGAAAGCGCAATGTGCCGGTCGTGCTTGTCATGAGATTCTGCATGTCATGAGGCGATATCTTAGCCGGGAGCGAAACGGTTGATCACCCTTTTGGTGCGACCGCTTGCACACAGATTGTCCACCCGATAGCGGATAATGCAACTCCATCGGCCTGGCCTGGCCGGAAATCAGTCCCAATATTTAGCCCTGAAATAGAGCCTCCAGTTGCCCGGACCATACACAGAGATCGTCATGGCGATACATACGTCACCAACGGCCGCCGCGATTGTCGTGACAGGCGCCGGGAGCAGGGCAATAGCCTGGTTGATGGCCGAGGCGGGGGCGTCCCAAACCGTTCTGGACGCGCAGATTCCGTATTCGCGTCCGGCGCTGGACGAGTATGTCGGCGTCCGGGCCGAACAACATGTTTCCGCAGTTGAGGCGGCTGCGATGGCTGAGGAGGCATTCTGGCGCGGTATGAAGCTGGATGCCGAGTCCCACCCCGGCGAAATCGGCGCCCGACCGGTCATCGGCCTGGCCTGCACGGCCACGATCGCTACGGACCGGGTCAAGCGGGGGGAGCACAGATCGCATGCCGCGGTACGCACTGCAGCCGATCTGCTAACGGCGTCGATCGTCTTCGACAAGGGCGCGCGCGACCGGGATGGCGAAGAGGAGATCGCCAGCAGATTGATCATCAATCTGCTGGCCGAGGCGTGCGGCGTCCCGGACCGGCTGCCCGTCGACATCGGGGAAGCGGACGCGCTTACGCAAGGCTCGATATCGGTGTCCGACCCGATCAGCGCGGTCGTGGCCGGAAGTGCTGAGGCTGCCGCAATCGACATCAACGGCGTCATTCACGCCGCACCACCGGAGGGATGCGCGGTGATTGCGGGGTCGTTCGACCCGGTGCACGACGGGCACTGGCGGCTGGCCGAAGTCGCGGCCGATATATCAGGCAAAGAGTCAATATTCGAGATATCGGTGACGAACGTGGAGAAGCCGCCGCTCGATCTGCCGGTCCTGCAGGCTCGTCTGGCGCAGATGCGCAGGCGACGCCGGCTGGCGGTCACGAGGGCGCCGACGTTCGTCGAAAAGTCCCGGCTCTTGCCGGGCTCCACCTTCGTGATCGGCTATGACACGGCGGTCAGGCTGTTCGATGACCGGTTCTATACGGCATATGACGCCGATGCCGATGATGCGGCGATGGGAACGGCCTGGGGTGTGGCGCTCTCGGAACTCAGGCGTAACGGCTGCGATTTCCTGGTGGCGGGCCGTGCGTCCGATCGGGGATTCATGACGCTCGACAATATAGAAGTTCCTGCGTCGTTTGCCGGGATGTTGAAGCAGATACCGGAATCGGCATTTCGGTTCGATGGGTCATCATCAGAGATCAGGGAATCCGCGGGATGATGCCGTCGCTCACAGGGCGATTCGCTCGAACGATGCGGGGCCGCCGCCGCCATAGTGGATCACGAAGAGCTCGGGATTTCTGAGAGCCGCCCACTCCTCGACGCCGAACGAAGGGTCGATGGAGTTCAAGAACAGTGCGATGGCGTTGCCGTGAGAGGCCGCCAGCACCGCTTCGCCTGGATGCGCCGCCGCCAGATCGCGCAGGGTCGCGACCATCCTGCGCTGGCACTGTACGTTGGATTCACCGCCGGGCGGTGCCCAGTCGACCTCGGCCCAGGCCTTCTTCAGCATTGCCCGCCACTGTGGCAGGGGCGCCACGCCGGATGACAGTCGGCGCTCTCGCAGGTCCTCGACAAGATTGACCGGCAGCCCGGCCCGATCTGCAAACGGCCGGACCGTGTCGATGGCTCGCGGAAAGGGGCTCGAGTAGACGGCCAAGATCGGAAGCTCGGCCAGAACCGGGACGAGTTTTTCCGCCTGCCTGCGGCCGTCGTGACTTAGCGGCCATTCGGGTTCCGGCACGTCGGGTGACGGCGCGCTCTCGGCGTGCCTGAGCAGGTATATGCGGCTCTCCGGCGCCATAGCGTCCGCGATCAGGAATACTCGAGCTTGAGGTCCGGGTGTGTCTGGCCGTAGCGGGCCTGATCCTGGCCGAAGGCATCCTGCAGCTGGATAGAGAGGCCGCCGTCGACGACGAGTGGGTGGCCGGTGATGAACCCGGCGTCCTCAGAGCAGAGGAATGCGATGGCGCTCGCGATATCGTCCGGGTCGCCTGCCCGGCCGATCGGGTACTGCGTGACGGCGTAATCGTAGAACTCCGGCTTCTTCTCGATCATCTCGCGGCCCGATTCCGTCACTATCCAGCCGGGGCAGATGGCGTTTACACGAACGCCCATCGGCCCGAAGTCGATGGCCATCTGGCGGGTCATTCCTACGACCGCAGATTTGCCCGCCTCGTAGATCAAATTGTTCTTGATCATCAGGAACGAGTGAACGGACGCGATGTTGATGATGCTCCCGCCATCGCCGGTCTTCGTCATCTCGGGCACGGCGTACTTGGCGCCCAGATACAGCGCCTTTGTCAGCACCGCCATCCCGCGGTCCCATGCCGCTTCTTCGACCGATACGGCGCTTCCCTGCATTCCGGGATACTCGGTGCTGACCCCGAATGCGTTTTGCACCAGGATATCCAGCCGGCCGTACTCGTCAACGGCTCGCTGGATCATCGCCTTAACGTCGGCGCTTACGCCTACGTCTGTGTGAACGGCGATCGCTACTCCGCCGGCCTCGGTTATGCGCTGCCTGTTGGCTTCCGCGGCATCGTCCGCGATGTCTGCTATCACTACGCTGGCGCCGTCCGCCGCCAGCCTTCTGCATGTCGCTCCGCCGATGCCCAACGCTCCGCCGGTGACGACCGCTACTTTCCCGTCAAAGTTACCCATGGTTGATCTCGTAATCTCCCCGTCGATCTTGCTGTGAGCCGAATTCGCTGCCGGCGCCGTTAGTACGGCATCTGAAAATCCGGGTTGGCACGCGCGTATTTCGCCTGCTGGACGCCGAAGTTTTCCTGCAACTGGATGGTGAGCCCGCCATCGACCACGAGTGGGTGGCCGGTGATGAAGGACGCCTCATCCGAGCACAGGAACGAGATGGCGGCGGCGATGTCTGCCGGCTCGCCCACTCTCCGCACGGGGTACTGGTCCTCGAAGAAATGAAGGGTTTGCGGCATCTTGCTCCAGCGGTTTTCGGTCGACTTCTCTGTGACTATGTGTCCGGGGCATATCGCATTCACGCGGATGCCCAGCGGCCCGAAGTCGATGGCCATCTGGCGTGTCATGCCGATTACGGCGGATTTAGCGGCCTCGTATACCAGGCTGCCGGACGACATCAATATGCCGTGTACCGACGAGATGTTGACGATGGAGCCGCCTCCGGATTGCTCCATCCGGGGCACGGCGTACTTCGCGCCAAGGTAGAGGGCCTTCGTCATGACGGCCATGCCCTCATCCCAGCCTTCCTCAGGGACGTCGATGGCGCTGCCACCTACCTGATTCGTGGGCGAGCCCCAGGCGTTCTGGACCAGGATGTCCAGCCGGCCGTACTCCGACACCGCTGTTTCGACCATCCGCCGTATGTCACCAGAATCCGCCATGTCGGCGTGGATGGCCATGGCACTGCCGTCCGCTGCCGTGATTCGCTCGACGTTCGCCTGCGCGGCGTCGTCCGCGATATCTGCGATCAGGACGCTTGCGCCGTCGGCTGCCAGGCGCCGCGCGGTGCCGCCGCCGATGCCAAGCGCGCCGCCGGTGACTATCGCGACTTTGCCGGCGAACCGCGCGCCGTTCGTTTCTGCCAACGATGACCTCCCACCAATTCGACTCTCGGCGGGCAAGTTATAGACGGGCGCGGCTCAGTTGTCGAGGCCGGATTCCGAATGCCCGGATTCGGACTTGAACGACTCTGGACCCGTCGAGCGTCGGCCGATCAGGGCGAATGAGCTGGTATAGCCGTGCAAAAAGGTCGTACCGCCAACCGGCCCGATCTCACCGTTGCAGAAGAAGCCCGTAAGCGGCACTCGCGCGACCATCTCTTCGAACAGCTCGGTATCGTGGTTGGGCCGGCGGAAGAGATGCTGCCCGCGCCCTACGCATGAGAAGATCATGGCGGCTTCCGGGTCTCGACCGGGGTTGTCTTCGAGATAGCGGTCAAGCACGGCTGCAAGATCCTCACGTGCAGTCTCGGCATCGCGCAAATGGAACTGGACTATCTGGCCTTCTTGCAGCTTCTCTCCCACTATGAGCGCCCCCGAATCTTCGTCGAGGCCCATCACATTGCGGATCAGGAAGTCGCCGGCGCCGAAGCTCGTGGCAAGCCGGTCCATGACTACGCCGATGTGGAGCGCCCGGCGCATGAGCCGACGATCCTGCTCATCGCCGGTGGAGAACAGGGTTTTCAAGACCTCGAGTGGCGTCTTATCGCCGAGCTTCCTGATTACGTTATTTTCGCACTCGGTAATCACCATCGGCTCGCCCACAGGCCGGCAGCCCTGAGCCACTATGGTGTCAATCTTTATGTCGCCCGCGAGCGCGACTCCCACCACCCCGGAGCGGTGGGTCTTCCCGGAGAGAAACAGCGCGTGCGGCGTATCCTGCGAGCCACCGCTGGCAAGTCCGCCGATCTTGGGGCTCCTGGGATAGGCGTAATCGAGGCCGCTGATGAGCCTGTCGGCTTCAATCGAAAGCGGGTCCGGCAGCAGGATCAGAGAAGGGTCCTCGATGGCCGGAACACCGATCAGGTCTTCCCATGAATCGGGCGGCGAGTCCGGAGTTGGCAGATCGTCCTGGGTGATGTGGAAAGGCGTTATCGAAACGCCCGGCAGCGATGCCGCCGAAATCGCGACGCCGGCGCGGTGTTCAACTTCGCTGCCGCCCCCTATGACGCCGGCGCCGGAGCAACCTACGATCACAGCATCATCAAAATATTGCCGAAGTAGTTCGTTCACGGAGTAGAACGACGACGCGTGCTGGTACGACACGAACGTCATGACGAGATCGGCCGGCCGGCCGTCCAACTGCTCGAGAACGATCTCGGACGCATGCTCGATCGCTTCGGTGAGTGAGGCAGAGTCGGACACGGACGATCCCCAGCGCATAACGCCGGTTCCCTGCACGATTCTTGTTTGCATATTTATGAGATCGCCTTTTTCATGAAATCAGCTTCAGGGACTCGTATGTTGCTGCCACCGACTTCTCAACGTCTTCGTCTGTGTGCGCGGATGACATGTGCCACCGGGCATTGGTAGCAAGCCGCACGCCGTGCTCGAGCATCTCGGCCGCGAAGCGTGTGTATTTCTCATCGTCCACGTATTTTGCATGTTCCCTGTAATCGTTGATCTCTTCGCGATCCGTGAAAGTTGTCCAGAACGTTGAGCCTACACCCTGGACAAGCATATCCGTGCCGGCGCGCCTGGCGGCGTCTCTGAGGCCGTCCATCAGTTGCAACCCGCGGCCGTTGAGATCGCTGTAGAAGGCTTCTGGGTCGGCGCTGATCTGCTCAAGGCTTGCCTGGGCGGCCGAGATGACCATCACGTTCGAGTTGAAGCTGCCACCGTGCTGGACCGTTCCGTCTCCCACCATCGCCATGATGTCGCTGCGTCCGGCCAGGACGGAAAGGGGAAAGCCGCCCGCAACCGATTTGCCGTATGTGGCGAGATGCGGCACGACGCCGCTCAACTCCTGCGCGCCGCCCAGTGCAACGCGGAAGCCGGTGATCACCTCATCGAACACCAGCAACGCGCCGTTGCGCTCGCAGATATCCAGTGCGCCCTGCAGATATCCGGGCCGAGGGACGATGCAGTTGGTGTTGCCCATTATCGGTTCCATGATGACGCAGGCGATCTCGTCGCCATGGGCATCGAATATCGACTGCAGGGCGTCCAAGTCGTTCCACTGCGCAATGATGATGTCATCAGCGGCGCCCGGCGCCATCCCCGCCGACTCTCCGACGGGCGTGGGATTATCGTCCGGCCCGGCCTGGTCCAGGGGAGGGTGGACGCTGTAAAGCACGGTGTCTGTCCAACCGTGATAGTGGCCTTCGAACTTGACCCACTTGTTCCGGCCGGTGAACGCCCTTGCAAGGCGCAGCACCAGTTGATTGATCTCCGTCCCGGAGGAGGCGTATCTGACCAGACCGTCAAGCGGTATCGCCTTCAGGATCAACTCGGTTACCGTCAGCTCCTGCTCGAACTGTCCGGCGAAGCAAAAACCGTTCTGAATGTCGCGCGTTACGGCATCCAGGATGAAGTCCGGCGCGTGCCCGAACAGGTTCGGGCCCATGCCCATGACGTAGTCGATGTACTCGTTGCCATCAACGTCCCATAGCTTGGAGCCTTTCCCCCGCTCGAAAAACAGGGGAACGGGAGATTCCGCCCGCCGGATCTGGCTGCTCACGCCGCCGGCGACCATAGTGTTGGCGCGCTCGAAAAGTTCTTTGCTTCTCTCGAAGCTCAAATACGTGCTCCGTGGGGGTATTTCAAGACCTGCGGTGGGTCGAGGATGTGACGATTGGCGCTATGAACCGGTCCATTCTAGATACTTTTTCTGCACCTTGGCGACGTAGCTGTAGGTGGGGTTTACGAACTGCGTCACGCGGGCTTCGAGAACCTGGGCGAGGAACATGTAGGCCTCTTTGCGTTCGAACCTGTATTCGTCTTCCAGCCAGATGATCATCTCGGCGAGCGCGGTACGAAACGCCTCTTCCGCTGGCTTGGCCTGCGCTGTGGTCATTATGTATTCGGCGTTTTCGATTCGCGGCCACGTCATCCGCTCGGGCAAGTCGCGGAGTTCCACCCTGAGCGTAGCGATGCCGCCAGTTTCGATGCCGCCGCCGCCGCATATCTCGCCGTCGCCCTGCCGCGCGTGCATGTCGCCAATGTGAAGCAGCGCCCCCTCGACCTGTATGGGAATCAGAACGCTTGCGCCAGTTGTGACTTCTTGAATGTCGAAGTTGCCGCCCCACACCCCGGCCCAGCCGTTGTGGTGGCGCTCACGGAACGGCGCGACGCCGACGCAGCCGAGCATCGGCGCTATCGGTATCGAGAACCGGTCATTCCAGATGATCTCGCCGTCGCGGATGCGAACGACCTTGGCCGTGGGGCCAACGTTTGAGGGCCCCAGCCAGCCCGGCATCGCTCCCGTGCTGCCGCGGTACTGCGTGTAGCCGATGCCGTGCGGCTCGATATTCTCGATGTGAACCACGAGCATGTCGCCCGGCTTTGCGCCTTCAATCCAAATCGCGCCTGAAGACGGATTGCCCCCACGTGAGGACGGGTTACGCAGTTCGAGAAACTCTTCGCGCAGCTCGTCGGGCGCCTCTGACGGGTCGGGGCCGCGGTTCATCTGCGTCTCGACCTCGAAGACCTCACCGGGTGAGACGGTCATCGTGGGCTCGTTGTCCGGGCCTGTTTCAAAGTAGAGAGGCGACTTCGGCTGCCGCTGCATCGTGGTGCTCCTGACTCGGATCGTAATTGCCATATACGCGCAATATCGTGGGCCGGAGTTTACTCGCCCGTCGCAGGGCTTGCGGTGGGGCTTACAGAGGGAGCAGACATTACGACCGGTTCGTTGAATTCGCTGAACGAGCAGAAGGATGCGGCGATCACGGCGCCGCCCATGCTCACAGTGTCGTTGCTACTCGTACACGGCAAGGCCGTAGGCAAACTGGAAGTGATTGACGGTGAACAGGGCCTGATCGGGGTGCGGGAAGAGTTTGGCTATGACGGCGCGTCCTTCCACTCCCACTTCGGCCCTGTCGATCAGCGACGACCACGCCTCCCCGCCATCGGGAACCAGCGCGGAGCGGAACCGTTCGGCGAGTAGATCGGCATTGCGGAGAGCAGTGGCATTGTCGCTATGAATCAGCACGAGGACACCGTACGGGACAGCGGTATCCACCCCCCAGCCAAAGGAGATCAGATCGTAGGCCTGCAGCGGCTCTGCCATGAGTAGCGTTTCGATGGTTGAGCCGAGCCGGAGATTGCTGTCGAAGTTGATCGCCATTCTGGCGCCATCTTCCACGTCGAATGGAAGATTCGAGAACCATGCTGAGTACGTGCCCGCGGCATTGTGCGCGGCGCTGGCGAGGGCGAAATCGGGGTCCTCGTCCACGGTTGGCACTGCGTTCACGGAGGCGTCGAGCAGCGACTCCATTCTCGCTGTGGTGAGTGCGCGCATTGCGACGCCGTCTGCCATGGCGATCCTTCCGCCGCGCCCGGCATGGTCGAAGAGCGGGGGGGCGAAGTGGTCGTCCAGATCTCCGACGAGGTCCTCCCCCCACGAGTAGTACTCCAGGCCCGAGTAGTCGACAACCTCATGCGGCCTGCATTCCCCGCACGCTGCGAGCGCTTCCGCGGTCCGCTCCGGGTGATAGTCACCGACAACTATCTCAACCGGGTTTCCTGATGGGCCGGCAATTGCTGACCCATCGACGTGTCGCTGATCGAATCCCACGAAATCGAACGTGTTTACGATTCCGCCGATTATGTCGAACCCGGAGATTCTGGGGGCCGGCATCCGGGGCCTGGCGAACAGCGAATTTCCGGTACGGTTGACTGCCAGGTCGTCGAAGAAGTCGTCCACGGCGCCCGGGCCATCTTCATGAACCGGGCGGGAGGCGCCCAGCGCCCGCCATGCCTCCCAGAGCGGGATGAAATCGTTGATCCAGAGCGATCTGCGGTTCTCGGCCGTGGACGGGATTCGCGATAGCAGGTCAAGGAACCGCCCTCCCTGTTCCAGCGGTCGGTTCAGCGTCAGCGGCTCTATCTCGACCTGGGGAGTCGAGCCGAACCTGACAATCTGCGTTGCAGAAGTGATCTCGACCGCCTGCTCACCACCCCCGCACGCCGCGATTACGACGGCGGCTATGGCCGCAATCGCCACGAGTACGCGTTTCACGCGGCGGCGCACTCCGTTTTGCGGATCACGGGTGGGGCTCAGCTTAGTTTCGCCTTGAACCAGTTGACCAGCCGGTCGCCGATATCGATGAGATGTTCATATTCCACCGGCCCGTGCGGCTCCCGAGGATACACAACCAACTCGGTTTCTACTCCCAGGTCCTTGAGGGCCCGGTAGAACTGGTACGACTGTTCGACCGGAACGTCCCAGTCTTCTTCGCCGTGAAGAATCAGCGTCGGCGTTTTCACATTTCGGATGTAGTTGATCGGCGAGAAGCGCGCATGCGGGCTTTCCGGGTCATAAGGGTCCGACCCGCCGTAATGGATCACATCCCACGAGTGCAGGTATGAGCGGCCATGAAATGAGCGCCAGTCCGAGATTCCGGCGCCCATGATCGCGGCCTTGAATCTGTCGGTCTGAGTCACCGCCCATGCCGTCGTGAATCCGCCGTAGCTCCATCCGGTGATGCCCAGGCGGGACGGATCGGCGATCCCCTGCTCGATAAGCGCGTCGAGCCCCGCCATCATGTCAGCGAAGTCCGCGCCGCCCATGTCGCCGATGTTGGACTCGGTCCATGCCAGCCCGCGGCCGGTCGAGCCACGATAGTTAGGCAGGTAGACGGCGAATCCGTTCGCCGCGAGCAGGTGCGCCCACCGACGTCCGTCATCCAGGCCGCCACGCACTGCGCTGGCCGGGCCGCCGTGGATGAGCGCTACGGTCGGCAGGGGGGCGTCAGCGTCCGAGTCTTGCGGTACTACCAGATAGCCGCCGATTTCCTGTCCGTCCGGTGCGGTCCAGCGGATGGCGCTCATCTTGCCGACAGTAATCTCGTCAAACCCGGGATGCAGTGACGTGCGTCGGCGAAGCTCGAGCGAACTGCCCGAGACGCGGCCCGTGTAGACCTCGGACGGCCCGTCGGGGTCGGTGATGACCGCTCCCGCGTCGCCCGTCGTGTTGATGGTCATCCCCTTGAGCCAGCTTTCGGAGCGCCATAGCCACTCCGGGCGGCCGCCGTCGGCATTGAGGATGGCGATACCGGAACCGCCGGCGATGTTCGCGGTCGAGATGAGGAACTCGCCGGGCCACTGGATGGAGTCGAACGACGAGTCAGAACCCTCGGTGAGGTTTCTCGACTCGCCCCCGTCGGGTGAGACGACCATGACGTCGCCCGAGTCACTGCCCCGGTCGCTCCAGTTCGAGGTGAGATAGGCGATTAGCGACCCGTCCGGCGACCAGACGGGCTTCGCCACCTGCCGGGGTGTGTCGACCACCGTGACGGCGTGACTGCTCCCGATATCGAAGATGGCAAGACGGCACCGATACCAGTCCCACTCGTACGGCATTTCCGAGACGACCGCGGCGATGCGATTGCCGTCCGGAGATATGGCGAATTCCCAGACCTGCATATTATCGGGCGAGATGCATTCCGGCTCTCCCCCATCGACCCCGACGCGCCAGATGCGGGTGAACTGGTGGCCTGTTTCGAATTCGATCGCGTCGCGGCCGGCTTCACGCGCCTCGCTCTCATCTTCGCTGAGGGCGTCGATCATCTGGAATGCGAGCGATTTTCCGTCGGAGAACCACTTCAGCGGGTTCAGACTGCGCGGGCTTGGGAGTGTTCCGCGGACTGAGGTCAATTGGGTCGCTTCACCGCCATTGGCCGGCAAGAGATAGACCTGGCGCTGGCCGTCCTCTTCGCGATCTGAATAGAAGGCCAGGTAGAGGCCGTCGGGCGACCAGCGGGGCGTCGTGCCAGACCGGGGACTCCGAGTTAGCCGTATGGGCTCGCTAGCGGCGTCCGAAATGGCGTAGATGTCCGTTGCGGGCAGCTTCGTGCGAGCTGGCCCGCTCTCGATGAATCCATTTCCGGTGACGAAGGCCACGGTCTGGCCATCAGGCGAGATCTGGGCGTCGCCAACCTGCTTGAGCCGAACGCTGTCTTCCACCGAGAACGGACGAGCCACGGGACTGCCTCCAGTCGAACCTGTCGATGCGAGGCGAACATATTACCGGTAGGGGGTGCCGTCGGCCTGCCAGAAACCCCAGATACACCGGATACGCGAGAGCGCCGCGGCAACGGATGCCGCGGCGCTCTGCCTGGTCAGTCGTCGGGTATCAGGCGGCTTTCTTCTCGGCTTTCGCGATAGAACGCCTCTTTGAAGGCTTGGCGGCCTTCTTCGGAGCTTTCGCCCTGCTCGGTTCCTGCGTCTCAAGGAGAATCAGCTCGGGCTCTGCGTCAGGCTGGGCTTCTGCCGTCTGATCCTGGAAGGACCTTACTCGCTCAAGCAGCACTGAATCTTCATGTCCAATGGGCTGCCTGCCGGCGGCGATGTCCGCGGCCTTGGCTGCCGCCTCGGGGGACGTCGCTTTGATGCGAGCCGCCTCGGTGAGAATCCTCTGTGTCTCCAGCTCTTCCAGAACGGCGGATCGAGCTGCTTCAACATCCGCCACGAGCGATCTGATTTCGCCGGCTGTCTGAGCACGCATTTCGTCCCTGATGTCGTCCGCGTCTAATTGTGCTCCAGCGATCAGTGATCCGGCGTGTTCCCGGGCCTCGTCGGCACTCTGCTCGGCCAAATCGAGGGCTTCGGCGATGATCTTGTCGGCTTCCTTGCGTCGGGCAAGTTCGTGGTCGTCCGCTTCCTTGCGAATGATCGCGGCGCGTGCAAGCTCAGCATCAACCTTGTCCTGGCGGGACTGGATATCGGCTTCGGCCTGGCGGCCGCGCTTCTGGAGATCGGTCTCAAATTCTTTCTTGAGCCGATCGGTGTCGGCCAGAGTGTTCGAGGCCTTTTCCAGGTCGGCTTCGGCCTGGGCCCGCAAGCCCTGGCAGAACTCCTCGGTGGCTTTCAGCGCTTCCTGCTCAGCCGCTTTACGGGCTGCTTCGGCCTGGGCGCGGCGCTCGCGAGACTCTGTGATACCGTCGCGGGCGAGATCTCGCAGGACCATCGCCTCTCGCCAGAGGGACTGGACAGACTGCTTGTCGGTCTCCGTGTTGCCAGAATAGTTATCCCCGCGATTGACCATTATTTCCCGCCTTGCCGGATCTCCCGGAACTGACTCTCGATCGAGGCGCAACGCGTTGCGCTCCTCTTACCTCTCGGGCCATCGTAGGATTACCCATCGTGTTCAGCACCGGCCATGTCACGGATTCCTAGTGAGTGAAAGCCCGCAGTGCCAGCGTAGTCACTGCATGCCGGGCGACCGACTGAAAATCGACCGGATATCCCCCATACGATGAATCAGAAGGCCCGTGACCTGCATCTGCCGCTTCCGGCCAGGCCGGTGATCGGCACGTCCGTGGCTGTGTACGAACTCGTCGATTCCACGAACGATCTGGCGCTGCAGCAACTGGGGCATGGCGCACCAGGCGGGCTGGTCGTGGTGGCCGACCGCCAGACGGCCGGTCGCGGCCGCTTCTCGCGTGAGTGGTTTTCAGCACCCGGCGAAGACGTGATGATGACTGCCGGAATTCGGCCGCCTCCGGATCTGGTCGAGCGCCTATCGCCGATGGCCGGACTGGCCATGGCGCTCACGGTCGATGAGATCGCCGGAGTGAATTCGACGCTCAAGTGGCCGAACGACGTGCGTGTCGATGGTTTGAAGATAGGCGGAGTGCTCATCGAAACGAAGGTGATCGGTGATGAGACCCTGGCCGTCATCGGCATCGGCGTGAACCTCGTGCTTGACCCGTCGAAGTGGCCTGAGATCGCTAAAACGGCCACAAGCGTCTTCGCGGTCAGCGGAAGGCGGGTAGAGCGCGATAGCGCGCTCGCAGTCCTGGTGCGGCGACTGGACGAGCTATACAGGCGGTTGCTTGCCGGAGACTCCCTTACCGCAGAGTGGGCGGAGCGCCTGGACACGATAGGTAGCAGGGTTCAACTGACGCCGGCGCCGGGTGGCGAGCCAATCGAGGGTGTGGCCGTCGACGTGACGGACGGCGGCGCGCTCGTGGTGCAGTTGGATGACGGCACGAAGCGGGCATTCAACGCCGGCGAAGTGACGTCCCAGAACCCGCCGGACAGGGCGAACTAGATGGCGAGAGGCCGGCCGGGTCCACGGTCCGTGAAAATTAACGTTCGCGTAATCCCGCGGGCCAGGCGGGACGCCATCGAGGGATTTCTGGACGCGGTACTCAGAGTACGAGTGACTGCCGCGCCCCAGGATGGCAACGCGAACCAGGCGGTAGTGAAGCTGCTGGCAAAGCGACTCGGCTTGCCCCGCTCCAGCGTGGTGCTCGCCAGGGGCGCGAAAAGTCGCGACAAGGTCATTGAGATCTCGGGGCTCGATCTGGCGGCGCTTCGTGAAAGGCTGTCAGACCCGGGACCAGGCCCTGCCAATTAGCGGAGGCCCGGCCCAGTTGCTTAGATGGGGGAGCCCAATGCTCTGGCCAGCGTGAAGAGCACGAGAATGGCGATCATCGGGCTGAAATCGAATGCGCCCAGGCGCGGCACTATCCGTGAGATTGGGAGAAGTATCGGGTCTGTGATCTGGACGAGAATCTGGACCCACTGGTTGTTGCGTGTGTCAGGGAACCACGAGAGCAGGGCGCGCGCAACGATCATCCAGGCGAGGATCGCCAGCAGGAATCCGAGAAAAGAACCGATCGCATCCATTTTGGTGGCTTACTTTCCTCCGCCTAGTTCTTCGCCCCGCTCGTAAGCGGCCCGTATCGCCCGCATGATCGTCGCCTTGAACTGGCCTTCTTCGAGCGCCAGCAGGGCCGCTGCTGTGGTCCCGCCGGGTGAGGTAACCATAGACGCCAACTCGGCCGGATGTTTTCCAGACTCGCGAGTCAGTATGGCACTCCCTGCGACCGTCTGGACCACCAGTTGCCGCGCCAGATCCGGTGGCATGCCCAGGAGTACGCCGCCGTCGATCATCGCTTCGATGAGCTTGAAGACATAGGCGGGACCGCTGGCGCTGACCGCGGTCGCCATATCGACATACTTCTCATCGCCGACAAATACCTGTTCGCCGAGCGAATCAAGGGCCTTCTCGACAAACTCCCTGATATTACCGGGTACGCCTGACGAGGCTGTCCAGACGCACATGCCGTGGCCTATCTGCGCGGGGGTATTCGGCATGATCCGGATCAGCCTGTCGTGATTCAGGCGCAGGCCGATGGAGTGCATCTTCACTCCGGCCAGGATGGAAACGACCGTCTGCTCCGCCTTCAGGCGGCCCGAGAGGCTGTCCGCGACAGTCTCGAACTGCTGCGGCTTGACGGCGAGAACTACGAGGTCCGCACCGTCGATTGCTGCCGCGTTGTCATCGGTAGCCGTGACTCCCAGGGAAGTGAGATATTCGCGGCGTGACGCGATCGGCTCACCGACCGCGATGTCGGCGTCGAGGCCGGCCTTCTTGATGCCGGTTATCAGGGCTTCGGCCATGACGCCGCCGCCGATGAATCCTAGTTTCATTCGGGTTGTCCCGGGCTATCCCCGGTCATACGGGGGTCAGTCGCGCCCGACTACAAGTGGCAGGCCGCGACGTGAGTGTCAACAAGAAGAGATGGAGTTCAAATTATAGGCGCGGGGCCGGGCGGAACACCCGCAGGTAAGCGCACAGGAAAGCTCCAAAAAGGTCAGGCGCTGAGGGCGCGTCCGGACGCCAGGTCGGTTGCGATACGAATCGCTTCAATCATACTGGTCTCGTCGGCCACCCATTTGCCGGTAATGTCGAAGGCCGTTCCATGGTCGACCGATGTGCGCAGCCACGGGATGCCGAGGTTTACCGATATGCTCTCCTCGAAGCCATGGACCTTGATGGCGATATGGCCCTGGTCGTGGTACATGACAACGACCACATCGTGGCGCCCTGCAATCGCCTGGTTGAACACGGAATCGGCAGGAACGGGGCCTGTGGCCTCGATGCCCTCTGATACGGCGTCTTCGACCGCGGGGCCGATCTCGTCCAGCTCTTCACGGCCGATCAGGCCGTTGTCGGAGGCGTGCGGGTTGACTCCTGCGACCGCGATGCGCGGCGGGTCGAATCCCCATTCCCGGAAATGCTTGTCCGTCAGCCGGATGGCCCGCAGGACGTTCTCCCTGGTGACATATGCCACCGCCTCGCTGAGCGGCTTGTGAGTGCTCAGGTGCATGCAACGGAGCGTGCCGGAGACCAGCATCGTCGCCACGTATTCGGAACCGCTCAGACGGCGGAATACTTCCTGATGACCGACATCGGACGTCTCGGACATCTGCCATGACTCTTTATTGATCGGCGCCGTCACCATGGCGTCGATCGCGCCAGACTGGCACATCTTTGCCGCCGTCTCCACCCACGTGTGGGAGGCGGTGCCGCTGAGCACCGAATGCTCTCCCAGCGGGAACGGCTGGTCCTCGAAGCCATCCGTGTTCAGCACATCGATCACCATGTGCTTTCCGGATGCCTCATCCGGCGATGAGATCGAGCGGATGGTGACGTCGCTGGAAAGATGCTCCCGGATGCTGTCGAAGCCCTTAAGCGAGCCGACGACGAACGGCGTCGACCATTCGTAGATCTGGCGCTTCTCGATGAGCGCCTTCACGACGACTTCCGGGCCGATTCCCGACGGGTCGCCCATGGTGATTGCGATGCGTGGCTTATCTGGCATGGGTTTGAATGAGATATTTGAATGACATAAAGGGATGATAACCGCGCAGGCCAGTTAACTGGAGGCCATCCGGCGTAGGATATGCGCCGCCCGGACGATCGTCGTCCCCCGCAACAGATTTGCAGTTTGGAGAGCAGGATGAAGATCACCGATGTCAGAGCCAGGCTGGTAAGGGCCCATCCCGAACGGACGTGGGTGTTCGTTGAGATCGACACCGATGAAGGGATCACCGGGGTAGGGGAGGCCACGAACTCCGGCGGGGGCGGCGCAATCCTGATCGCCCGGACCATCGAGGTGCTGCGCAACGACCTGCCAAATACCGACTTCTCCGACGGCCTCGTCGGCCAGGACCCGAGCCATATCGAGAGGATCTGGCAGAACACCTACCGGCGCTTCACCGCACTCGGCAGCAGGGGGCTGGCGACTGCGGCGCTGAGCGGCATCGACGCAGCTCTGTGGGACATCAAGGGCAAGGCGCTTGGGAAGCCGGTATACGATCTGCTGGGCGGACCGGTCCGGGACACCGTGCCGCTCTACACACACGTCGGCCATGCCGACGATCCCGCCGCCGCGGCGCGGCAGGCCCGCGGCCTGGTCGACGAGGGGTTCGAGGCGCTGAAGACCGACCCGTACGCGGCGACGATGCGGCAATCGCACCGCCGGTACATGTCGGGCCGCATCTCGGCCGAAGGCGCCAATCTTGGTGTTGAGGTGATGACCGCGATACGCGAGGAGGTCGGCCCCGATATCGAGCTGATGATCGATGCGCACGGCAATTTCGATGTGCCGACGGCAATCGACATGATCAACCGGATGGAGCCGATTCATCTCACGTGGTTCGAGGAGCCGTGCCAGCCGGAGAGCATCGACGCGCTGCGAGAGGTCCGGGAGCACACGGACGTACCGCTCTGCGTGGGCGAGCGGATGTATACGCGCTTCGACTTTTTGCCGGTGCTGCAGCAGCGGCTGGTCAACTACATCATGCCGGACATCTGTTGGACCGGCGGGATCACCGAGGTACGGAAGATCGCCTCAATGGCGGAGGCCTACTACGTGCCGGTTACGCCGCATGACGCCAGCGGGCCGTTCAACGTGATCGCCGGGGCGCACGTGATGATGAACACGCCCAACTTCTACCGGCTGGAGATGGCGACCGCCGGGATGGATGCGTACAACGCCTGCCTGACGGAGCCGCTGGACATCCGCGAGGGCGAGCTGCATCTGCCGGACCGGCCGGGGCTGGGCTACGAGCTGGACCTTGATTTCGTCGAGTCGCACCCGGACCCGGACTGGGTGGCGCTGGGCGGGGGTTAGGCAGCCACGCTTGCACCCCGCTCGGCGATTGGGGCCGTCCCAGCGGCGATCAGTCGCTTTCAATGGCGGCAGACCTTGCATGTCGAATGGCGTTACCTGAACGAGTATGTGGTCATCGGACAGCCACAAAACAAGTAGAAAAGCTTCGAAGCCATATTGATCAATGATGCGACCGCTCGCTGAGATCCTCGGGTCGCGGGGCGCCCAAGGATGACTTTTGGGGGGATGTCTGGACCGCCGCATATGCATCTGTTGCGAGCACCCACCGCAAACAAAAATGTCATCCCGGCCTCCGAGCCGGGATCTCAGCCAGCTAACAGATGAACCGTTAGATCACTCCAGGAAGGTGGGCACTACACCTACTGGGGCTGATGGGCTGCCCGCGGCCTTGGCAGAACACGGGCGAAAAGGAAACGGCCCCGGGGTGCCCCGGGGCCGTTTCTCAGGCGCGGCTGCCGACGGGGAGGATCGTCAGCATTTGGAATAGCCGCAGGAATAGCACTTCTGGCAACCCTCTTCGAAGGCGAGGGTTGGCTGTTCACAGTCCGGGCAGGTGTTCTGGTTCATCGCGGCAATCGCCTCTGCAGCCAGTCCTGCCTGGGAGTTTTTAGAACCATTCATGAGCGTCGCCTCGACGCCACTGAGCACCGGTCGGGCTTCCGGCATTGACATGCCGAGTTGAGACGCCTCTTCGCGAGTGTCGATCGCCTTCGGGCCGGCATCATCTCGCAGGGCTGCCTGTGACTGAATGTGCTTATCGAGAGCGATAGACATAGCGTCCGGGCCTGAGCGCACAAGAATCCCGTCGTCCCAGGTGGGACAGCATGTGATGCCGCGAAGTGACTCGACAACGGCCTCTGGATCGACGCCCGACCGCAGCGCCAGGGACGCCAGCCGGCCAATCGCTTCGTGGTTTGCTGCGTCGCATCCGCCGGCCTTGCCAAGGGTCGAGAACATCTCGAACGGACGTCCATCCTCATCATGGGTGACGGTCACGTACATATTGCCGTGGCCGGTTCGTATCCTGCGGGTCACGCCTGAGACTTCGGCGGGCCGGTCCCGCTCGCCTATGTAGCCAGTTGTCACAGTCTCGCCGGGTGCAGCTTTGCTACTGGAGGCGTTCTCGCCCGTCCCGGCTGTCAGCACTTCCTTGTCGCGGCTGCCGGAGCGGTAGACGGTGATGCCCTTGCACTTCAGTTCCCATGCCATCTGGTAGGCCGTCTCGACATCCTCCTGGGTGGCCTCGTTGGGGAAGTTGATCGTCTTGGAGATGCCTGCGTCGGTGCTCTCCTGGAACGCGGCCTGCATTCGCACGTGGTACTCGGGAGAGATGTCGGCGGAGACGTGGAACAGGTCTTTTACGTCCTGCGGCACATCGTCGCGGGCCTGTAGCGAGCCGCCGTCCGCCAGGAACTCCATCAGGTCTTCTGAGTAGAAGCCACGCTCTCTGGCGACGCCCTCGAAGTTCTTGTCGACGTAGAACAGGGTCTGGCCGCCAAGGATGTTGTGCTTGCGGAACACGAGCGAGAAGATCGGCTCGATGCCGCTCGAGCAGCCGGCGATCATAGAGATGGTGCCAGTCGGCGCGACCGTCAGGCGGCAGGCGTTGCGCATTGGCTCTTCACCGGCCTGCTGTGGCGGGCTGCCCTCCCATGCCGGGAACGGGCCGCGCGTCTTCGCGAGATCGAGCGACTCGGCGTCCGCGTGCTCCCTGATGAACGCCATGATCTTGCGGCCGAGCTCGACGCCCTCGTCGGAGTCGTACTTGATGTTCATCTGGATGAGCATGTCTGCGAAGCCCATGACGCCGAGGCCGAGCTTCCTGGTCAGCCTCGTCATGCGTTCGATCTCAGGCACCGCGTACTGGTTTGCATCGATGACGTTGTCCAGCATGTGCGTTGTCGTGCGAACAACCTCGCCGAGATGGTCCCAGTCGAGGTCGTCGCCATCGTCTGCCACGAAGCGCGACAGGTTGATCGAGCCCAGGTTGCAGGACTCGTTCTCCAGCAGCGGCTGCTCGCCACAGGGGTTTGTCGCGGTGATGCGGCCGAGGTGCAGCACCGGGCTGTTCCGGTTCACCTCGTCCAGGAAGATCATTCCGGGCTCGCCGTTTCGCCACGCGCCGTAGACGATCTTCGAGAAGACCTCGCGTGCATCGAGCCTGCCCGTTTCGGCCATGGAGTCAGGGTCGTTGGGGTCGGCAAGCGCCCGCAGCGGGTAGTCTGTGCCGTCCTTTACGGCCTGCATGAACTCGTCGCTTGCGCCAACTGAGATGTTGAAGTTGTGGATGTCTCCCTCGACCTGTTTGCAGTCGATGAACTCGAGGATGTCCGGGTGGTGGACGTCCATGACGGCCATGTTGGCCCCGTCCCGCTTGCCGCCCTGGGTCACCAGCTTGGATACCGAGGAGAGGTGTCTGAGAACGGCCACCGGGCCGGCCGCCCTGCCGTGAGTGGTCTTGATGCTGGCGCCCTTCGGCCTTATCTCGGACAGCGCGAACCCGGTCCCGCCGCCGAACTTCTGGACCATGGCCGTCTCCTTGGCCGTGGTCATGATGCCGTCCATGGTGTCCTCCAGCCCCAGGACGAAGCATGCCGACAGCGTGCCTGTGCCCTGGCCGCCGGGCTGCTGGATGCCGGCGTTCATCAGGGTAGGGGAGTTGGGGACGAACTCCAGGGTCGACATGACGCCATAGAAGTCGTCTTCGGCGGCCTTGGCGTCGTCCTCGCCGCCGTACTTATGCTCGGGCTCGGCGATGGCGCGCGCCACCCTCCGAAGCATCCCCGCCGGCGTCTCGACGATCTCGCCCTCGCTGTCCTTGCGGAGGTACCGCTTCCGCAGAACGATCATGGCGTTTTCGGAGACCACGACCTCGTCGGCCTCTGTTGCGGGCGGAGACGCCGCCGCTGCGGCGCTACCGGCCTGTCGTGTCCCGTCGGTCTTGTCGGTCAGCATATCTTGGCTCCTGGCAGTGATAGTTTCTTGGGCGATTGGCGGTCGGGATGACCGTAAGATAACACAGTCAGAACATGCGGTCTAGGAAAAGGCGGGGCGTCGAAGGAAGGCTGGACGCCCCTTTAACGAGACCCCGCCAGGGGCCTCTTCGGGGGGCGGCCCCTGCGGCGGCGAGGTACCGGCAGGGCGGCCTCCTCCAGGAAGGAGAGCTGGGTGCTCGGCTCGCTTGCGGGCTCCGGGGGCTCCAGGAGGGAGTCTATCGCTACCTTGAAGGTCTCGATGTCTTTGAAGTCCCTGTAGACGCTGGCGTACCTGATGTAGGCCACCCGGTCCAGGTCTTTGAGTTTCTGCATGACCATCTCGCCTATCGTTTCCGCCGGGACCTCCGCCCGGCCGGTTTCAACAAGGACCGTCTCGACATCCTGGGCCAGCTTTTCGATGCTGCCGGTGGGCAGTGGCCGCTTCGCGCACGCCTTCGTCAGGCTGGCCCAGAGCTTGTCTCTTTGGAACTCCTCGCGGCGCCCATCCCGCTTGGTCACCATCAGCGACCTGGTCTGAACCCGTTCGTAGGTCGTGAAGCGTCGCTCGCACTTGAGGCACTCTCGGCGCCGCCGGATGCCATCGCCCGAGTCCCTGGAGTCGATAACCTTCGAGTCGTCGTGACCACAGTGCGGACAGTGCATTCGAACGTTCTGCCACCGGCCCCAGAGGCTCGTCGATCACACACAACCCATCGTGGGGCCTGTAGAGGATAATACCAGATGTTGTGCTTGTCAATATCAAATTATACCATTTTGGCCCAATTTATTCAATCAATTGGGGAAGCTGCGGTCGGGTGCTGACGTGGTCTTGGACACTGTCGGCGCTCGAATTTGACGGTCGCAAAGCTCCCTTAGAACGCGCGTCGACGGTTCATCCCCAGGATGAACCGTCCGTCCCCGCGCAAGCGCGCAAGCGCGTGCCCTATAGCGCGGACACTATAGAGCACCGCTCCATAGTGTCGACAATGCGCCCAGGAGTTGAAGCAAACTCTCTGCCATCCAGCGTCCCAACGCCCGCCATCACCCCGCGCACCAGCCCCGGTCAACGGCCGCACGCCCTATTCTCTCACCGAGCTCCGCCGCCCAACCCTCTGATCCCCAGCCACCCCAGATCCCCGCTCCGCTTGGGGTGACATATGGAGCTTCCATTGCCTGAAGGCGTCTTATGCAACGGACAATCTACG
>JADFHP010000122.1 GCA_022567135.1 Chloroflexota bacterium | reverse complement strand
CATGAGCCCCGGCTCGAACCTGCCCGCCAGCAGCCGGCAACCGGAATGGCAGTCACTCTGGGCCCTCGCGGCGGAGTACGAGCATCCGCGCTGGGCCTCGCGCGGCGACGAAGCAGTCGCGGCGGGCCATGGCGGCGGCGACTTCTTCGTACTGGAAGATTTCGTTGACGCAGTGCTGGGCGAGCGGGCGTCCGCTATCGACGTCTATGACGCCGTCACATGGAGCAGCATCACGCCGCTATCGGCGCAGTCGGTATCGGAGGGTGGCGCGGCGGTCGAGATACCCGATTTCCGTGCGGGCCGCGCCCCCGTCTAAACAGGGAAGCATCTAGGCAAGCAGGCCGGCGTCTTCGGGCAGACCGAGCATCAGGTTCATGTTCTGGATGGCCGAGCCGGAAGCGCCCTTGCCAAGGTTGTCGAACTGCGCGATCAAGAGAACGTGGCCCAGCTCGTTCGGCAATATGCTGAAGTCGATTCGGTTCGTGTCATTGGCGGCCCTGGGATCAAATGCCGGGTCGGCATAGGCCAGCGAGTCGTCAATCGAATTAACTCGAACGAACTTCTCGTCCGCATACCGGGCGGCCAGGAGCTCAGAGATCGCCTCAGCGGTAGCGGCACCCGAAAGAATCGCCCGATGAAGCGGAATCTCCACCCGCATGCCGGTAATGAACGGGCCCACGGACGGCACGAACTGCGGCTCGTGCGACAGCCCGGAATACTGGGTCATTTCCGGGATGTGCTTGTGCTGCCGTTCCAGTGCGTATGGCGACTCGAACGGAAGATCGTTCAGCTCCGATTCCGGCTCTTCCCACCGTTTGATCATGGCTTTGCCGCCGCCTGAGAAGCCGGAGAGGGCGTGAACGGTGATCGGCGCGTCTTCCGGCAGCAGGCCTTCTTCAACGAGTGGCCGTAGTCCGAGAATGACGCCCGTGGCATAGCAGCCCGGGTTGGACACGTTCATCTCCTCCCGGATGGCCTCTCGTTGTGAAGAGTCCATTTCCGGAAGGCCGTACGTCCAGTCACCGGCCACACGATGGGCCGTGCTGGCGTCGATCACCTTCGTGCCGCTGTCGCCGGCCCACGCCGCAGCTTCGGGGGCTGCATCGTCTGGCAGGCACAGGACTGCGAGATCGGCTTCGGCAAGAAGCGCTTTACGGGCGGCGACGTCCCGGCGGTCGTCCTCGGGAAGTGACAGCACTTCAATATCGTCACGGTCTGCCAGCCACTCCCTGATCCTGAGACCGGTAGTGCCGTACGAGCCGTCTACGAAAACCTTTGGGAAAACCTTTGGTGAAAAGTTTGTCATCTGATGTATTCGGCCAGGCCTCAGGCAAATATCGGGCAGATGACAATTCTTTCACGCGCCACCACCGCTCGGCCAGCCCTGAGAACGGAGCGAAAAAACCATTGTGAGCGCGACGGGCCCGACCTCGCCGCTAACGATCCTGAACTTTTTCATGAACGTTCAGGGTGAGAAGGATCAGATCACCGTTCTCAGCACGTGCCACCTCGGCATCAAATAGAGCGTCGGCGACCGGCTCGCCATCAATCACCGTCTGATCAATGATCAGAAACCTCCGGCCGTCTGCGAACAGGGTGTTCTGCCGTATGAGCAGAATCTCGCCCGAGAATTCAAAGAATTCGAGCTCCGCATCGTCCGGCAACTCAAACGCCGGTGGCGGAGGAGGAGCGGTGACTTCTACGATGATGGCCTCGAACGTGCCATCATCCGTACTGCGTGCCGTGACTCGGGCTACCGACCCGTCTTCCAGGTTTCCGTGAACTGCGCTGTCCAGGCCGATAAAGAAGTGACGCCCGTCCACTGTCCATTTGTCTTCCCCGGCGGTCCGCAATGTGCCGGATAGGCGGATTTCGGCAAAAGGAGGCCGGCCTGCACGGACGGGTGTATCGGCGTCAATCGTGGTCTTGACTCTGTCGCGGCTCACCGCCTCCAGCGTAATGATGTCGCCATCGCTGACGCCGTCGGGCTCGAGCGAGGGCTGATACAAGATCCGTGTAATCTCATCTCCGGTATTGAAAACGGTCACCGAGACGATCTTGCCATCCCGCACGAGCCGGGACTCTCCGGTTGGCCGGACGGCGAGCCGGCGACCGTCTGATGTCGCTATTACGACAAGGCCGTCAAAACCGGTTACTGAGGCGATACGGCCGCTCACGGCGATCGCACCTGGCGTTACGACGAAGAGAGACAATATCGACCGGGTCTCGTCGATATACAACGCCTCTTCCACCAGGTCTCCCTCGCTGATCGAAAAAAGGTCATGTACACGCACATTGTCCTTCGACAACTTCACCCGCGCGCCGTTCCCCGGGACGGCGAGCGTCAGTAGCTCGCCAGTCGCAGACTCAATTGTGATTGACTGGTCCTCCGGGTTCACCAGAGACACGATCCCGCGCGTTTTCGTCAGCCTTGCCGGCTGCAACACGAGCAGGCTCGCGACATTGCGGGCCGTGCCACTCACATTGGCGATTCTGAACTCGCCCTGGCGGAGTATGTCGCCCACTTCAACATCCGCGAACGAATTACGCAGCCGGTCACTGGGTGAAAACTCCGTGCTTGAGAGGATCAGCACCTTCACCGGATCGCCGCCCGCCGTTTCCACGGTAATCGAATGGTCATCTCTGTCCACGCCGCGGATCACGCCGGTAAAAGAAAGCTGGGGGGATCTTGCAACGATGTTCGTGATCTTCCCGGACTCCACATCGAACCGGGTCGCGTTCAGCACCAGATCGCCGATCCGGAGGTCCGCGATCGCGGTCGGCCGGCCATTTTTCGAGAGCACGCCGTCGTCCGAAATGCCCACCACAACGAGCGGGCCTCTCTCCGGGGCTATCCCGATGATGCCCCTGTCGAGGTCTATAAGCTTGATTACCCCGCGAACGTGCCGTTCCCTATCCACCCTGCTCCATGCGCTCAACTCGACGGCAAGCAGGCCGGATGAGTCCAGGCTCACCGCGACTCCGAGTCCGGGCACAAGGTTTCCGATTATCTCGGGAGTACCGTCCAGGGTGATGCCGGTCGCCTCATTGGTCTTCAGTACAAGCTTCCGTCCAGACTCCTCGTTCGTGATGATCACGATGCCGGTAAAGTCGTCAAGGTCCGTTGCCAGGTCGACGCGTGTAACTACGCCGACGAACTGGCGGTTTTCCGAGGCCTGCAATGTGTCGATAAGAGCAGTCGATAATTCCGGTTGCTTGATGGTGATATGGGTAGCAAATGGGGCCGCGCTCGAATCGAGCGGGCTGAACTCCACGATCACCCGGTCACCCGCTCCCGGACTTGTGACCTGATGGGGCCCGAACAGCGCCTGCCTCCCATCGGATTCGGCGTCGAAACGCGTGATGGCACCGATGGTGTATACGCTCTCAGAGCCATCTCCCGCGATGATAGTTATCCGATCGCCGGTGGCCTCCGAAACGACGCCTGACACCGTGACGCCCGGAGCCTCGTTTCCGATGAGATCGGCCGCGGCGGAATACTGGGCGTGGAACCGGAGCAGGTTAGTCCGGATACTTCCTTGCGGACCGCTTTCGGACCTGCCGAGTGCATCCCGGAGCGCGGTCAGATGGCGGCGGCTGTTCTCTTCGATCAGACTCCTGAGCAGACGCCCCTTCTCAGACTCGGGGCCCGAGCCCGTCTGTTCGATCTGCCGCAGCGCCACTTCGATGCGGGCGATAGTCTGCTCCAGCCGTTCCGTGGCGCGCGCGATGAGGCGATTGGTCAGTTCATCCTTTCGAGCGACAACGGTCACGGCCTCTCCGACCGCCGGCAACTCCTGGCCGGCCGGAAAATCGAGGGTGATTATCTTGCCGGACCGGTCCACCAGCGTAAGCCGATCTTCCGCTGCCTCCAGAACCACTCCCACGATGTGCCGGGTCTGGGCTCCGCTTCGAGGCCGGACCAGCAGGTTCTCAGCGACCAGGTTATCGCCCGCCGTTTTCAGGACGGTCGTGGCAATTCTGTCGCCTTCTTTGATATCGGACAGCGCGCCTTCGTCACCGGCCACCTTGAATGACGTGTTGGCAGCCACTTTCAAGATGACGACGCCATCGTCCGTGCCAAGGGTCATCGAATCCGAGCCTATGGCTACTACAGTGCCGAAGAGGCCCGTCAGACCGGTGCCCGAGGCGGCGTTGGCAGAAGCGCCTCCCGAACTTACGACAAGCGCGCTAATGCACGCGATCAAGATAGCCGCGCCTGCACGCCGCACAAGGCGGAAAGATCCGGGTTTTTCGATCATTTTTCGACCATGAACAATCGGGAGAACCGCCTCTGAACACAGATCACGCGGTTCTCCCCATCGAAATAGTCCACCAGAACGAATTACGTGTGTATTACGAATAATCTTCACGGTTCGTCATCCAGCGAAATGACCGTAATGACCCTGCTTTCCGTATTTCCGGCAAGGTCGCTCGCAACTACTTCAAGCAGATTGGGTCCGAGATCCAGGCTAATATTCACGCCAAATACACCATCGGAGTCGACGGGAACGATCACTCCATTGATGCTGAGAACTGCGTCAGGGCTTGCCCGTCCGGATAGGAATAGCGTGTCCCCGCGAACGATGTTCTCCTCTCCAAGGCCGATCACTTCCAGGAAGAGGCCAAAGGTCCTCACCGGCGCGCCGGTCGGGTCGATTATCGGCACCGATGTCGGTTGCGGCGTCCGCGTGGGCGTAGGGCCGAGGCCCGGAGTTTCGGATGCAGCCGCTGTGGCCGTTGACGACATCCGTTGCGGTGTCGGCGTCGGCAGCGGCAGGGGGACGGCATCGGGCGCCGCCGTCGCGGTCGCGGCCCCTTGCGGAGTCGCGTTTTGCCCTCCCGCCGCCGTCGTCGCGGTGCGCAGGGCGGGATCGCGCGGGACACTGCCGGAACATGCAGTGGCGAGAGTAGCGACCAGAAGGGCAACTATCGTCAGATACGATCCTGGACCGAGCACTATCGATCTCGGTCCTGATGATACTGGCGCTTCCGACGTTCGCTGCGGGCTCCACGTTCGCGCCAATGCCGCCCTGGAATGCGGTGAGGCTGCATCATTCCGCTGAAGATTCCTCGCGCTTGCCGTTAAGCCGGGGAAGCATGAGGAGAAAGGCGGTGTGGTGGTCTGCGTCCGGCGCTGAAACGCTCTCCACGCTCAACTCCCCATTCGAGCGCAACGCAAGCGTACGAGCGATGTGGAGGCCCAGGCCCGAACTTGTGCGCTCCGCCTGTGCCGCGACTTCCGGCGTCCAGCCTCGATCGAACACATGCGGCAAGAACTGCTCGTCAATTCCGGCCCCGTCATCCCAGACCCGCACGAAAAAGTGGGATGGGTTTCGCGTCAGGCGGATCTCGACCTTTTTTTCAGCGTAGCGCACGGCATTGTCCACCAGGTTCGTCACGATATGGTCGATGGCGCCACCCGCCGAGTGCTCCACGCCGAACTCTTCCGGCTCAGACCACCAGGCGACTTCGACGCCCTGATCGCGCGCGATAGCACTATAGCGATCCGCGATATTACGAACGATTTGCGCGGGCGCCACCGGATATACCTCCGGGCTGGACATGGCGTCTTCCAACTCGACCAGTACCTGGATGTTGGACATCATCAGCCGGAAGTTGGGCGCCTGTTGTTCTATCTCGTCGAGCAGGGCGAGGACATCGCCATCGGCATTTCGGCCGGTTGCCTCGAGTCTGGTACGCAGCTCACGCTGCTTGCCCAGAATCCTCCTGAGTGGCCTGCCAAGGTCATGGCCGAATGTGTCGAAATACTGTTGGGTGAGGTCCACCCACCGGGTCACATCGGCGGCTTCGTCAGATGATGGCCGGCGCCATCGACTGTTGATCTCTCCCAGTAGCACCAACAGCAGGCCGCTGATCACGAGGATTCCACCAAGGGCGACGAGTGGCTCGACGAGCCAGAGCGACATTTCGAAGTCGTCTCCCACGATCGGGCCGATGATGATCCCGAGGAAGCCGATGGCTACAAGCGCGCCGCCCCCGTACCTGAGAGACCTTCTGAGCAACCGCTCGAGAATTTCAGTGATGTCCCGCGACCGGTCTCCGCTTTGATCCTCTGTCTGCTCTCGTTCGCGGCTCGCCATCGGCTCAGGTTACTGCCTTGGAGGCACCAGCAAATAGCCCCTGCCACGCACGCTAACGATCAGATCGTCGGGCCCCAGCCTGCGGCCGTGGGCCTGCCCGAGCGCGTCTTTGATCTCGCGGATGCGAACGCGCAACGATGCCCGTGAATCGTCGCCTTCTGAGTAGCGCTCCAGCCTCCAGAAGGGGACCAGTTCTCCAGGGCTCCTGTACCAGGAGGTGGCCAGTTCGACCAGTATGTCGAACTTCATCCCCTGGATTGCCCGCACGGGCTCGGAATTCTCCGAGGTCGTCGCGAAGACCACCCTCCTGTCGATATCGATGAGATAGTCGTCGCCAATTTTCAGAATTGTCGGGGCGCTGCCGATGAGGCGCCGGAGCCTGAGAATAACTTCCTCCGGACTGGCAAGCTTGTCGATGAAGTCCACCGGGGAGCCCGCACTCAGGCTTGCCGTAACGGCGGTCTCCCGGTACGGCCCCGACGAATACTGGCTGAAGACGAGCACGGGAAGGTCTTCAGACATGGCGATCAGCTTGTTCAAAATGGTGAGGCCCTTGAATCGATCGTCCGGATGGTCGCCGAATCGGACATCGAGGAGAACGGCGTCCGGCCGGAGCGTCTCAACGGCGTGCAGGGCTTCGAGCTCGAAATCGTCGCCCACAGGGCCGCGGACGTCGGGCTCGACGACGGTCGTGGTGTAGCCCTCCGCCTCCAACCGCCGCCGTATCGAACGCATCAGGTCGGACGCGTGTTCGTCGTCAACGATCAGGATTCGCTGGGATGGAGAGCGGGCCATCTTGCCTTCGGCTCCTCTCGATTGATGCCACGGAAAACGTATCGCCACGATGGGTATGACTCTAGCATGCCGGGACAGCCGTTAGTCCCGGACCTGGCGGTCCTTAGCGGACGAGACTGACGGGGCGCCGGGAGTCGCTTGACCGTGGCTTCAGAGCCTCACTGTCGCCGATCTCGGGGAACGCGTCCTCGCGACCTAAAAATGAATGCCGGCGAAACAGATCGCCGGCATTCTCAGGCCCGAACGTTTCTTTGATCGAATCGTCTCAGGCGCTCTCCGCGGCCTCGATGTGGTCATCGTCAACGTGCTGAGGTTCCTCGTCGTGTTCGGTACCTTCATCGTCTGCTGCCACAAGAACGGGAGAGACCGTAAGCGTACGTGTCATGCCCGCTTCCCGGTGACCGGGGATCGTGCAGTAGTAGGTGTATTCGCCGGCCTCTGGCAGCGAGAGCGTTGCTATGTCGTCCTCGCCGGGCTGCACATGCAAGCCAAACTCGTCTTCAAGGCCAACGAATGTGATGTCGTGCTCCAGCACGCCTTCGTTGTGGATCTGGATCGAAAATGGCTGGCCGACGTTGACTTTGATCGTGGCCGTCTCGTATCCGAACTCACTGGCGAATACGTGCATCACCGGCGCATCAGGGTCTACCGGCCCGTCCATGTGGGCGTGGGCGTCAGATTCGGTTTCTACACCCTCGTGTATGTCCGAAACCATGTCGGGATGCGGGGTTTCGCTGTGCTCCGCCAGCGCCGTCGCTTCAGACTCACTGGCAACGAGGACTACCTCAACATGCTCATCGTCTTCTGTTTCATCGGTTATCGAAACGCTCTGGAGGTCGCCAGTCGCTTCCTCAAGTTGATTCGCTCCCGCGCCATCATCCGCCCCGCAGGCGATGAGCCCAAGAGCCACAAGTGGGAGGAGGACCAGAATAGCCGCAGTCGCTTTCACTCTCATTGTTTTGCCTCCAGTCCGTGAGGACCGTGTTCATCTCCACTACCTTGTGCTAATGGGATGCGGAGGCACATAAGGAAACCGTGATGGAGGCGCGGCTGCCCATGAGGACTTTGTGAATTAAAGCGCAAATGACCTTACGCGACCCTGAGAGTGAGTCGGACCATCACCCAAGTCGGCACCGG
>JADFHP010000020.1 GCA_022567135.1 Chloroflexota bacterium | reverse complement strand
ATGTTCTGTGTGACTATCGTCCGCAGCACCCCTGCTCGCTCCAACTCGGCCAGCGCGGTATGGCCGGGATTCGGCGTCGCGGCAATCAGGGCCGTACGCAACTCCGTGATCCACGGCTCCGAGCGTCTCGACTGCTGGCGCTTCCAGAACGCCTCAGGATCATCCAGAAACTGGCTATACGCATCCGGCGAGGGCGTGCCGTGGCGCGACCAGATCCCATCGCGGCCGCGAAACGCTGGGATGCCGCTCTCTACCGACATCCCGGCGCCGGTCATCGCCACGACATGCGAACTGGAGGCGATCATTTCGGCCGCCCCTGCAATCAGACCGGCGGCGTTCACAGGCCCACCCTGCCTACGGTCCCGCCATCCACCGTGAACGTCTCTGCGTCGGCCAAAAACCCCGGCTCGACGAACGAGAAATCGGTTGTGGTCAATAGCACCTGCTCGTATGCGGATGCTGCTTCCAGGACCAGTCGCCGCCGCTTCTCGTCCAGTTCGGAGAGCACGTCATCCAACGCCAGAACGGGGCTGCGGCCTGTCGATTCCGACACGAGATGGCCTTCCGCGTACTTAAGTGACAGCGCAATCGTCCTGGCCTGCCCCCTCGATGCGAACACCGCCGCGCTCCGTCCGGCGAGCGTGATCCCCAGTTCGTCACGGTGCGGTCCAACGGTCGTAATGCCGCGCGCCATCTCCCTGTCCCGCAGCACGCCCAGGCTCTCCGTCAACGATGCCGCGAGCTGGACGGCCGTCATCGACTCCCCAGAGCCAAAGAACCCCGACGGTCCAAGCGCAGGTAGATATTCGAGAGCCAGCGAATCGTCGCCATCGGCAAGATCCGAGTGAGAGGCAAGCGCGGGGCCCTTCAGTCGCTCAACGGCCACACCACGCTTCTCGATGATCGCGCCTCCCTCTTCGCACAACCGCTCGTCCCAGAACGAAAGCTCGTCATTGGAAGCGCGCCGATCGCGAATCAGGCGGAGCATGTTGTTCCGCTGTGTCAAAACGCGCTGATAGCGCTGCAGCGCTTTCAGATACGTCGGGTCTCCTTGCGAAATCAGGATATCGAGATAGCGGCGGCGAACCGCGGGCCCGCCGGTAACCAGCTCAAGATCTTCCACCGCGAACGACACGACGTTCAGAGCGCCTACGAAATCACTCGCCGAGCGCTTCACCCCGTTCACGCGCAACGACTTCTGCACCGTTATCGAATCGCCGTTCGCCTCGCCGGCTATGCTCCCGTTCGACGGTTGCGCCTCGAAATCGATCTGAATCTTGGTGGTCTGCTCGTTGGAGCGCGCGACTCCGACTATCTGGGCGTGGCCCCCGTTCGCCATAACATCCCATGCCACCAGGGTCCGGTCCTGCGAGGCGCGCGGGGATTTCGCAACTGAAAGCAAATATATGGCTTCCAGCAAATTCGACTTGCCCTGGCCGTTCATGCCCTGGAAGACGGAGAGGCCTGGGTTTAGTTCAAGTTCCGCATCGCCAAAATTGCGATAGTTGGAAAGGGTCAGATTGGCGAGTCGTATCTTCTCTGGCTCCAGCGGCTGCCGCACGGGCCCGGCATGGCTTCGGATATGGCGCGGGGCGCCGCGCCGCACGCTGCGCCCAACTGCCAGAGTATATGTCCAGCGGCCTGCGAACCCGAACGCATTCCTGCGGGAGTCGCGCCTTGCTATATGGCCGTACATCTAATTAAGCGCACAGGCGAGCCGTCGCACCGCCGCCGCGCCGCCTTTCTCCACCTCTAACTACTCGGTGTACCAGGTGCCGTCCGACCGGTCCAAATGCAAGCAAGATTTCTGAAGCAAATGCAGGTAGCAGGGCTGGTAGCGGTAGTCCTGCTGATTGTGTTTGTCTTTGCCTGGCAATCCCGGCTGTTCGGCCTCGGCCAGCAGAAGGAGACGGTCATCGTCCCGTTCGGCTCACGAATCGGCAACTCTGGCGGCTCCAGCTTCCTCGACGGCGGCGACGCGACCGACAGCGAGTCCACTTCTCTGAATGGAGGCTCTTCCCGGCAGCTTGAAATCGTCACCCTGCTGCGGTTCGACGCCATCCCCGCCATCTTCAATCCGACCTTCGTCAGCGCCGACGAAGCCTCCAACCCGGATAACTCTCGCGATCGGTATCGCCCTGAAGAAAAGATCCTCGGCATCGAGTTAAATGGCGATGTCCGGGCATACTCGGTACCCATGCTCAGCCGACATGAAATTGTGAATGACGTAGTCGGAGGTGTGCCCGTCGCGGTCACCTGGTGACCGCTCTGCTTCACTGGCATCGGGTATGCCAGAGAGATAGACGGAGTCACTCACTCGTTCGGCGTTTCAGGCAAGTTGATCATGAACGCACTGGTCATGTACGACCGGGAGACCCGCACTCTCTGGAGCCAGTTCCTGGGCCAGGCCGTCCGCGGCGAGCTGCTGGGCCGTCTCCTGGAGCCGATTCCACTCACTATGACCACATGGGCGCGCTGGGTTGAGGAGCACCCGGAAACGCTCGCACTCGACAAGAGCGGCGGCTTCTATTCCCGGGACTCGTATGAGAGCTACTACAAATCTAACCGCTCACTGGGTGTAATCGGCCAGAAAAACAAGGACGACCGGCTCGAAAATAAGGACCTGGTGCTGGGCGTCGGCTTCGACGATGGCGCCAGGGCCTACCCGTTCGAAGTACTGCGCCAGGCCCGGGTTGTGAACGATACGATTCTCGGCCAGCCCGCACTGGTCTACTTCGACGATACGGCCGATACGGCTTTTGCGTTCGAAAGCACCATGGACGATCGCAAACTCACCTTTCGCCTCGTAGTTGAGGACGGCGAAGAGTACCTGGTCGACAACGAGACGGGCTCGAAGTGGATCCCCTTCACCGGCACGGCGTTCGAAGGGGAGTTCGCAGGCCGCACCCTGGAACGCATCCACTCAATAACATCATTCTGGTTCGCCTGGACGGACTTCTACCCCGACACAGAACTATTCGGAACCGGCTAGCTGTCCGCCCAATTAGACAGTCGCGTCTGGTAGACGGGCCGGTTCAAAACCCGCCCGTCTCGCGCCGCCAACGAGATAGACTACCCCTCCCGGCATACGTCTGCGCCGGAGCATCAACTCACTCCGACCAAGAGCGATAATTTGGACCTCAAGAACTGGATCCGGGACGTCCCGGACTACCCACGGCCAGGCATACTCTTTCGCGACCTCACACCTCTCCTGGCCGATCCAAAAGCCTTGAAATTCGCTGTGGATTCGATCTCTGAGACATATGCCGGCAAAAAGATCGACGCCATCGCCGCCATCGATGCGCGCGGCTTCTGGTTCGGCGGCCCGGTAGCGCTCAACCTGGACGCCGCGTTCGTACCCCTTCGCAAGCCGGGCAAGCTCCCGCCGGAAACCGTCGGCGTTGACTATGACCTCGAATATGGCAGCGCCCGGCTGGAAGTCCGCTCGGACGCGTTCAAAACGGGCATGAACGTCCTTGTCGTCGATGATCTGCTCGCCACCGGCGGAACAGCGGCGGCCGCGGGTAAGCTGATCGAGCAGCTCGGCGCCAGCGTCGAAGCATTCGCATTCGTGGTCGAACTCACATTTCTCAACGGCCGGGCCGCCCTTGAGCCCCACTCCGTGAACGCCCTGATCCAGTACTGATGCCGGACACCGATCAGGAGCGGCCCGTCCGGAACATCGTCACCCTCGATCTCTGGCTGACCCTCATCACCGAGCAGGCGTTCACTTCAAAGGCCGGCGTTGACAGGAGCCGACTGAGGTTGGACGGGGTCATGGCCGCCATGGCCGCTGCCGGGCACCCGATCAACGAAGACAGGCTGGAAGCGTCCTTCAAACGCACTCGGGAAGATATAGACCATGCCCACGCCAACGGAGTGGATCGTACGTTTCCGCACTGGGTCCGGCAGATCGTCGATTACACGCTACCGGGCGTGTTCGACACGCTATCGGATGAGGCGGTTGACGAGATAATCGCCGCAGTCGACGAGCCATTCCTGGCGGCGCCCCCGGCTGCTCATCCGAAGGCGGGAGAAGTTCTGAGCGCGCTCACCGATGCGGGACTTCGCGTTGCACTGATCTCGAATACCGGCTTCACATCCGGAGATATTTATAGACGGTGGTTCGACGACATGGGCTGGCGGGACAGTTTCGAGGTGACGACCTTCTCGAACGAAGCCGCCGTGGCCAAACCAACCGCATCGATCTTCACGAGCACGCTCGCCGAAATGAACGCCCGGCCGAAAAACGCCCTCCACGTCGGCGACAACCTCCTCTCCGACATCGCAGGCGCCCACCGCGCCGGAATGTCCACCGCATGGATAAGCGGCTACGACTCCCGAGAGCCTGAGGTAAAGCCGGACTACGTGCTCAAAGACCTCACCGACCTGCCGGCGGTGGTAGAGCGCTGGCGCACCCCGTGAGGGCCAGGCTTGTGCGCTCACAACCCGCGGGCGAGGCAATCCTCGCCCCTAAGTTCAACATCGCGAAACCCGGCGCTCCGCCGTAGGGGCCGGGCAAGCCCGGCCTGAGCCGTCTACCGGCGCACCGTGAACGCGTGGGCTAGCTGCCGCCGCCGGCAAGACGCTTCCGGGCCTTCCCGTTAAAAAGCCACACCGCCCCCAGAATCGCTCCGAACTCGACTATCACGAACGCCGAAATCGCGAGCGTGGCGTCAAGGAAGAAGTTCTGCGGGAACATCTGGATCAGGTAATGCGTCCGCGGATCCAATAGCCACAGATCGTTGGCAAAGCTCACCAGGTGGAACCGCAGGAACACCTCGTCGAAGCTAATCGCCGTCGCTATGCCGATCACTATCACCAGGACCAGCGTGCCCGCGCCCGACCAGAGAAGCGTGCGCCACAACAGCGGCAGGTAAGACCACCCGCGCACCGCCAGCGCCAGCAGGATGAAAAAGGCCACGAATCCGAACGACCCCTTCTCGACGTCGTTCACCAGCCTGAACAGGTTCTTGACGTCCACGAGATGCAGAATCTCACGCTCCTTGTAGAGCGGGACGTCGCCCTGCCCGAAGTTGACTCGGCTGTCTATCCGCACGTCTCCGTTGCCGAAATAGTCGATCAGGCTCTCAGCCGCGCGATCGAGTTCCGCCCGGGGGATTCCGGTTCGCCGCTCGATGTTGTACTTGTCGAAGCCGTAGTCATAAAGCAACTCGGAGGTCGAGACGATACGCACGCTGCCGGTAATCAGAAACAGCGGCAGCGCAACCGCCAGAAGCACCGACCCGGCAATCCAGAACCAGGTCAGATTCCGCAGCCTGTCCGCAAGAGGGCGTAGAGTATCCCCGGCCCGCTCCATGGCGATCCCTACTCTCGACTGCGCTGCCGGCTCGGCCAATCTCTGCTCCCTCGTCTTGAAAAGGTTATATGAATGACTAGCCCACCGGCCCCGACCCCGACCCGCTCATTCGATGATCTGGTCGGCGTCGTGGAGACACTGCTCGGTACCGACGGCTGCCCGTGGGACCGCGAACAGACCCACTCATCGCTGCGCCGCTACCTTCTGGAAGAGTCATACGAGCTAATCGAAGCCATCGATGCCGATGACGCTCAGGGCATGGCCGAAGAGCTGGGCGACCTGCTGGTCCACGTCCTCTTCCATTCTGAGATGGCGCGCCGACAGGGTGAGTTCGAGCTTGGCGACGTCGTCCTGTCCGCGGCGTCGAAGATGATCGGCCGGCACCCCCACGTCTTCGAAGAGGGCGTCAACGCGGCCACAGCCGAGGAGGTCCTGGGCCACTGGGAAGACCTTAAACGTAAAGAAAAGCCCGGCAAGAAGCGGCTTGTCGCCGACGCGGTCCCAAAGGCGATGCCCGCGCTGGCATACGCGGCGGAGATTCAGAACCGTGCATCGAAAGCCGGGCTGGAGTGGCACGAAGAGGGCAGTGGGACAGCCCTGGATTCCGCTCTGAGCGAAATCCTGTCCGGTACCCCGGAAGAAGCTAAAGAACAGATCGCCGGAGAAGCCCTTTTCAATCTCGTCACCGAGATGAAGGCCGTCGGCGTTGATCCCGAAACCGCCCTCAGAAGCCACGCCCTTGCCTTCCGAACGAGGCTGGAAAGAACCGAGATCGCCGCCGGCGAAACGTCCATCGCCGACCTGCCGCCGGGCGATTTGCACGAATTATGGAAAAGCGCCGCGGCGCCCGGTAACTCCGGCTAGTCAGACGAGGGCAGCTTGCGGGGGGCCTGGATCTCCATAGGCTGATCGTGACAGATGACCTCGCCCGCGCCGGCCTTGGTGCACAAAATCGTAGTCTCGCAGACCTTGCACTCATAACGCTTGCCCAGCTCGTTGGCCATTCCTGATCCCTACTTCTTCGGCTCGACCGGCCTGCCGTCGCACACGATATTAGCGTCGCCGCCCTTCGTGACAATGAACTCCGCACTGCAGACGGTGCAAACGAACCGGTTGCCGGCATCCACTTCGGCCATCGATATCTGAACCTCACACCAATCTACGAGAAATAACGGCACAGCCCTCTGGCGGAGCATCCTACTAGATGCCCCGGATGGCACACCAGTAGCCCGACCAGACGCCTCCTCAGGCCCGCATACCTATAATCGGGCTATGGGAACACTCTTCATCGTGGCAACGCCAATTGGCAACCTGGAGGACCTTTCCCCCCGGGCGGAACGGGTTTTGCGTGAAGTCGGCCTCATCGCCGCTGAAGATACCCGCGTCACACGCAAGCTCCTGAACCACATCGACGCGACCACAAGGACGGTCAGCTATCACGAGCACAGCGGCCCCCGGTCGGCGAAGCGCGTTCTCGAGGCGCTCGATGCCGGCGACGTCGCGCTCGTAACAGACGCCGGCTCGCCGGTCATCAGCGACCCCGGCGCCGCGCTCATCGATCAGGCGTCCGCGGCAGGCCACCAGATCGTCACCGTTCCCGGCCCTTCCGCGGTGACGGCCGCCCTGTCCGTCTCAGGATTCACGGCCGATTCGTTCACGTTCATCGGCTTCCTTCCGCGAAACAGAGCAGCGCGGGAAGCAGCATTGCGGTCGGCCAGAGATCGCTCGGAGACGACGATCTGCTTCGAAGCGCCGCACCGAATACGCAAGACGCTGCAGCAGATGGCGGAAACGCTCCCGGGCCGGCGAATATCAGTGTCGCGCGAGCTGAGCAAACTGCATGAGGAGACCTATCGAGGCACGGCCGCAGGGGCGCTCCGCCATTTCGAGGAGCCGCGCGGCGAGTTCACCATCGTCATTCTGGGCGCGGAAACGCCGGAAACAGGTCCGTCCGACGCCGAGATCGCAGAGGTCGTTGCAGAACTCCGTTCTGGCGGGCTGGCAGGCCGCAGGCTGGTGGATGAGGCCACTGCGCGAATCGGTGCCCCAAGAAGCCAGGTGTACCGGCTCGAACTGGACAGCAGAGGCGGCGAGTAATCCGCTCGTATCCGGCCGCTGTGCTAGACTCAAATCGTTCTCAATTCGTATTCATTGCGTACCTGAAAATTCTGCTCACAATCGCCATTCCATCGACGGCCTAAAGTGGCCGATTTTGCACCCGGAAATCCCTCGATTGACTGACACAATTCTCGTCGCGGTCGCATGGCCTTACGCCAATGGCGAGCCGCATCTGGGCCACGTCGCAGGCTCGTTCCTTCCGGCCGATATCTTTGCCCGGTACCACAGACAGGCCGGTAATCGCGTCCTGATGGTCTCAGGCAGCGACATGCACGGCACCCCGACCGCCCTCATCGCTCAGGCCGAAGGCGTATCGCCGGAGGTGGTTGCGACCCGCTATCACGAGCAGTTCGTGGAGATGATCGACCGGTTCGGGTTTTCATACGACCTCTACACCCACACCGACACGGCGAACCACGCCCGGGTATCGCAGGGCATCTTCTCGGGCCTACTGAAAAACGGCTACCTGTACGAGTCGACGGCGTCGATGCCGTACTGCCTGGAAGAGCAGCGGTTCCTCTCAGACCGGTTCGTCACAGGGACATGCCCGATCTGCGACTTCGACAAAGCAGGCGGCGACCAGTGCGACAACTGCGGTAACACCCTCGACGCTTCGGACCTGATCGAAATTCGGTGCGTGACAGACGGCTCGACGCCCGAATTTCGTGACACCAATCACTACCTGTTCAAACTTTCTGCATTCACGGAAAAGCTCATCGAGTGGGTCTCAGCGCAGCACCATTTCAGGCCGCAGGTGCGAAACATGAGCCTGGCCATGCTGCGAGGGGGCCTGCCCGACCGCGCCATCACCCGGGACATCGAGTGGGGCATCCCGGTTCCAGACGAAATAGAGGGCTACGAGCACAAGAGAATCTACGTCTGGTTCGAAGCCGTCATCGGCTACCTTTCAGCGTCTATCGAATGGGCTGAAGCTTCGGGCGACCCGGATGCCTGGGAGGCGTGGTGGAAAGACCCGGCCGCACGCTCTTACTATTTCCAGGGCAAGGACAACATCCCGTTCCACGCCATCTTCTGGCCGGCAACGATCATGGGCCTGGGCGAAGAGCGCGGGCTGAACCTGCCGTACGACGTGGCGGCCAATGAGTACTTGAACTACGAAGGCGGAGCGTTCTCAAAGAGCCGCCAGTGGGGCGTGACCGCCGCCGACGCTCTCGACCGCTACGACGCGGATGCGCTCCGCTACTACATGTCCGCCACGATGCCGGAGACCTCCGACAGCGATTTCACCTGGGCGACGCTCCTGAGCCGCAACAACGACGAACTCGTCGCCACTCTAGGCAACTTCGTCCACCGCGTTCTTAGCATGGTGGCGCGAAACTTCGATGGCGCCGTTCCGCCGAGGGCCGCGACCGATGAGACCGATGCCGATGTGCTGGCAGCCTGCGAGACGGCGATGGAAGAGGTGGGCCGCCAGATAAGGGACCGCAAGTTCCGGGAAGGTCTCAGGCTCATCATGGGCCTGGCGAGAGACGGCAACAAGTACGTGGACACGAAGGCGCCCTGGAAAACAGCCAAAACCGACATGGAGCGGACAGGCACAACTCTCTCGATCGGCATCGAGATAGCGGCAACTCTTCGTACTCTTATATATGCATACATGCCGACGAGCGCCCAAAACCTGCATAAGCTTCTCGGCGCGGAGGGTGAAGTGATCGATCTCGGCTGGACACGGCCAACGCCTGGAGCAGGGCGCCAACTGCCTGTTCCAAGGCCCCTGTTCAAGAAGCTCGATGACTCCATGGTCGCGGAAGAACTGGCGCGCCACGAATCGCCGACGCCGGCACGGGCATAGCGAATGCTTACAAAATCTGAAATAGAGTCGTCCGTCTACTCGCCCGTCGAGAAAGAACTCGAACGAGTCGCCCTGGCGTTGCTTTCGATCGCCGAGGATGGCGATGCGAGCGAGCTGCGCGATGAAGACGAGATTGAGAACATGCTGCAGCACATCCTCGCTGCCCCCGGCAAGAGAGTGCGGCCCGCAATTACGCTCCTGACCTCGAAGCTGTGGGGCGCCGCCCCCACGGACCATGTAATCACCATGGCGGCGGCGGTGGAACTGCTGCACGTCGCCACTCTGGTTCACGATGACATGGTGGATAGCGCCGACCTGCGCCGCGGCCGCGCCACGGCCAGCAACCTCTGGGGAGGCCGCGTCGCCGTCCTCCTCGGCGACTATCTTTTCGCAGCATCCGCAACGTTCGTCTGCGATACAGGAAATGTTCGGGTAGTCCGCCGGTTCGCAGAGACCATCATGGAGCTTTCCAGAGGAGAGTTGACCGAGCTGCTCCTCTCAAGCAACGAGAACCACCCCCGTGACGCATACCTGCGGCGAATCTACAACAAGACGGCATCGCTCTTCACAACCGCGGCAGAAACCGGCGCCATGTTGAGCGGCGCGGCCGAGCCCGACGTGGAGCACATGCACCGTTTCGGCTACAACCTGGGCATGGCCTACCAGGTGATGGACGATGTTCTCGACTTCACTTCGGATTCTGAAGAACTGGGAAAGCCGGCCTGCAACGACCTGCGCCAGGGAATCCTGACTCTGCCGTCCATCATGCTGCTGGAACGAATGCCCGGAGACAATCCGGTGAGCGATCTCCTGAAGAGCGCGCCGGACGATCGCGAGATTCACCTTGTCAGGGCGGTCGATCTAATTCGCGAGACAGGAATTCTCGACGAGTGCATCGTAGTCGCCGACGACTACGCCGCTTCTGGAGCGGCGGAGCTCGAAGATTTCGACCCCTCCGAGGCGCGAACTTCCCTGGCCGCCCTCGCCAACTTCGCCAGCAACCGGCTGCACTAGGCTTCCCGCCAAACGCCCCAGCCGTCCCGAATTTCTTCGGGGGCAACTCGCGTCCACCACGGCCGCAAACGCGCCAATCTCCGAGAAGGCGCAGGCGTGGCCGCTATTTTTTTGTCATCCTTGGGCGCCCCGCGACCCGAGGATCTCAGCCCCCGGGGCCGATTCGCGTCTGATTCGGCCAACAACGTCTCAAGCCCTCCGCCTAAGGCAGATGCCCACCGGCACCTGGCCACACCCGCCCTCCGCCGACATACGTGGCGATGACTTCGATCTCTTTCAGACGACTCGGCTCCGTGCGCAGGGGATTGCCGCTCAGAACAACGAAATCGGCACGCACGCCTGCGCGTAACGAGCCGCCGTACAGGCCAAGCGCCTCCCCCACAGAGATCGCCTGTGACGCACCGACGACGCGCCCCGATGCTGCCAGCCGCTCCACCGCCGCGCGCAGAACCTCCAGCGGCCGCCACGTCCCGTAAGGGGCGTCACTGCCGACGCCAATCGGCACCCCGGAGTCGATGAGCGCACGGAGCGGATAGAGATTGTCCGGCGCAGGGCCGCCCTCTGTTGCAGCCGCCAGATATCGGTCACCCCGCGTGTAAATAAAACCTGGCTGCGTCACCACCGCCGCGCCGCTCTCCGCTATCGCTGCGACAACCTCAGGCGGCGCCTCCGCGGCGTGCTCGATCCGCATCACGAACCCGGACTTCGCCACCATGCCCCGAATCGACCGTAATGCCTCCGCCGCGGCTAATATCGCCTCGCGCTCAACCGCGTGAATCGCGACGCCGGGACTGCCTGCTGCAGCCTCCGCCTCAACCAGTTCCCGCAGTTCGCCCGAATCGGGATGCAGCCGCCCCGCCGAGACCGTCACCATCAGCTTCGTCAGGCCCGGCCTCACGCCCTCCATCGACCCGATCTCGCAGCGATCCACACCAGGGCGCAGCATGACGCTCGTGTGCAGCGGAAACCTCGTGCGCCCCGCCTCCATATACAACGACACCCTGTCGCCATCGTTGCGATGACCGGCGTCCGTAACCGACGTCACACCGGCCGCAAGCAAAACCTCAGCAGCCCTCTCCAGCCGCCCAAGCTGCTCCCCTCGTGTGGCAGCCGGAAGCCGGGCGGCGAGCCAGTCCGACATCTCGAGCAATAGCCCCGTCGGCTCGCCCGTCACCGCATCGCGATCGATAGTCCCGCCCGGCGGCTCGGGCGTGGCCGCAGCGAGCCTGACCTCGCTCATTGCGAGACTGTTAAGAACAACCGCGTGGCCACCGCCATGGGTCAGCATGACCGGCCGCGAAGCGAAGGCCTTATCCAGATCGTGCCGCGTCGGATGCCGCTTCTCATCCAGCAACAACTCGTCATATCCGACGGCCCGAACCCATGCGGTAGTGCGGGGCGGCGCACCGCCCCTGATTCGCTCGATGATCTCGGGAATCGACCGCACCGCTCCGGGACCACAGTCAATTGCAGAGAGATAGGCGCCAAGGGCCAGGGGATGGCAGTGCGCGTCAGCGAATCCCGGAATAATCGTTGCGCCATCGCAATCGACCAGCTCGTCACCTGCAGCCGGCACATCCGGCATGTCCGATGCCGCGGTATACAGCAGCTCGATACGCCCGCCGAAAATGCTCATGGCCACAGCGCAGGGATTCGCCGGGTCCTGCGTCACGATCCGTGCGTTCGTTATGAGGAGCCGGTCGCTCATCGTCGCGGTACGATTCCTTCCGTGTCCGATTCTCCGGAAAAAGTAGAGATAAAAATGCAGGCGGAGGCGTTTGCGAGATTCTCGCAGATAGAAAGCCCGAAAATATCGCCGTTCTATTCGCTCCTCGCGGCGTCTCTCGGTCGAGCGGAGCGATGAGCCCACGAAGAAGGCGAGCAGCATATCGCCCACGAGTATCGCCACATGAGATCCTGGCAAGGCTCGACGCCCACCACGGCGAAGTTTCATGGTCCTCACGCATGGGGGCCCTCGACGAGCTGCTGTTCACGGTCCTGACCCAGCACACGTCCGACTCGAACGCAGAAGTGGCGTACAAAGCCATGCGGGAGCGCTATCCGACGTGGGGCGAAGTGCTGGAGGCCGACACCGATCTGCTCGCTGACGCCATTCGCCACGGGGGCCTGGCGAACCAGAAAGCGCCCCGGCTGCAGGCCATCCTCGCCGAGATCCTGAGACGGCGGGGTAACTTCACGATCGACTTCCTCGCCGGCCTCCCTCTGAACGACGCCAGAGACTGGCTCACCACGCTGCCGGGAGTCGGCCCCAAGACCGCCGCAGTCACCCTCGCCTTCTCGCTCGGCATGCCCGCAATGCCCGTCGATACCCACGTCTACCGCGTCGGCCGACGCCTCGGCCTGATATCGCTGACCACATCAGTTGACGCCGCGCACGCCATCATGGAGTCACAGGTGCCGCCCGAACGCGTCTACGCTTACCACGTGCAGCTAATCGCCCACGGCCGCAGAACATGCAAGGCTCAGCGCCCGCTCTGCGATGACTGCCCGCTCGCGGATCTTTGCCCCTCGGCGGACGCATTCAAAGCCGCCGCCGCCGCCCCGATATATCGCCGGCCGAAGCGGCGCGGCAAAAACCTGTAGTCCCTTCGCGTGCCCAACGGGGTGCAACACGGCCGGACCGCCTGCTAACCTGATATATGCCGCGCGATGCGGCCTCCCGGCCCCGTTAGTGTAGCGGCCCAACACGTCACCCTTTCAAGGTGAAGATCACCGGTTCGAATCCGGTACGGGGTACCAGGCTTTCTCCCACCACGCGTCCTCCCCATCTGGCATCATTCCAGAATGCGCCTGGTCAGCAAATATTGCCGCTGTAAGCAGGCGTTTGTTTATTGCTCGACGCCCCACAATTCCAGGGCTACACACAGGATCGAGAAACTGTTGCTCGCGCATGGAATCGGAACCCAAAACGTGGCCTTACGGCGGTCATGACTCCGCTAGCATCGGTCGGCTAAATCACTCTGATACCGTGCCAAATGCCAGCGGTGTAAAAAGAAGGGAAGAGGCTGTGAATTGGACCTCTCAGGTACCTGTGTTCGCGTGGCTGGCTATGGGCGTCTGGTTGATTTTTGGCATGACTGTTGGGAGCCTCACCTGGCTCGACGTGAAAGCCGAACGCGCCGCTCTTGACAGGCTCGCCATCAGTACCGCGACCCGCACGGCATCTCTGGTCGAGGCCCAGATCGACGATTTTCTGCTCGTCGGCGATGTCGATGCGATCAGAGATCTCGCCAAGTCTTTGAAAGCAAACGAACCCGCCCTTTCATTCCGAGTAACCGACGTTGACGGCAGAGTAGTGGTCAACGAAGGGGCTACCAAATTCGCCGGTATGACTGTCTCGGGAGCCGTGAACCCCGAAGAACCGACGATTACCGATGCAGGGTCAGTGACAGTAGCGACTAGCCCCATTGAAGTAGCGGGAATTGTTCACGGGACGCTCACGGTGAGTTTCGACCGTTCGGCCGTCGATCGCGATCTCAGTTCACTGATTCGCGCCCGGATAATCACAGCTGTTGTTGTCGGTTCTCTCGGCCTTTTGGGAGCCCTCGCGTTCTCGTTCTGGCTGACGCGGCCGGTAATTCGGGTCGTCTCCGAAATGTCAGACCCGTCAGAGACCGAATTCAAGCCGATCTCTCGGGGTGGACCGCAGGATTCGTCGCGCCTGGTCGACGCGTTCAATTTCATGCGGGATCGGATCTCCCGTGAACGGGCCGAAACGGAGGCGCAGATCGAAGCATGGGGTGCCGGCATGAAATCGTCCACAGACCAGCTGGCAGCGCCTCTGGGCCTGGCATCCCGATACTCGAATTCGATCAGGAGCGCTCGGAGCTCCACCATAGTGCACAAGAGTCTGGATGACCTGGACGCCATCCATGGGCGACTGGCCGACCTTGTCACAGAGATTCGCGATAAATCGGAGCCGTCCCGCGAACTTCGGGAGCGACTTCGCCGCAGAATATAGCGGGCAGACCGCTTCGGAGAGACACGCCGAAGTAGCGACGGGAATTGATGGCCGAGGAGTAACATCTCGGGCAAGATGGGCGCCCCAACTCCATGCCGATTCCTCCTGATCCTGTTGTTTGGGCTGCTGATCGCCACCATCGCCTGCGCCGACAAGGAAGCGGTCAGCGTCGAATCGACTCAGGTGCCGTCACCGGGCGGCCTGACGCTGACGATTGGTGATATCTCTGACGAGCCGGCAAAAAAAATTGAGAGATTCCAGCCTCTGGCGGAATACCTGGCGGCCGGCCTCCGCACATCCGGTTATTCGCGCGGCCACGTAAAAATCGCCAGTTCGATCACCGAGATGATTCAGCTCATTTCAAGCGGCCAGGTCGATATATACATGGATAGCCTCTATCCGGCTGTGACCGTGGCAGAGGCCGCCGATGGAGATTTGGAGTTGATCCGGGGGAAAGGCGGCCGCTACTCATATTCCGGCCTGATCATCGTGCAAGATTCATCGGAAATAAGAGATATCCGCGATTTAGGCGAAAGCATCATCGCCGCTGAAGAGGAATACTCGACCACCGGGTTCGCCATTCAAACTTCTCAACTCATTAATGCGGGCTTCCAGATCGAACCGGTGGAATCCCCGGATCAGAGTGTTGACGATGGCAAGATTGGAATCTGGTTCAGTCGTGATGAGGAAAATGCACTGTTCGCGCTAACCGGCGGAACGGTCGACGCGGCATTCTTTTCCGATCAAGACTTCGACGATCTACCGCCCGAAATCGCAGCCAATTTGAGAGTGATCTCCACGTCCGCCGAACTCCCACGCCAACTGGTTTTTATGAGCAGCCGTCTCTCAGATGGCGTCCGATTACGAGTGGCGAGGATGCTCGTCGACCTATCTGGCACCGAGGAAGGTCGGGAGCTCCTGCAATTCATCAAAGCGGATGGTTTCGCCATCCTCTCCGATAGACAGCGTGAGATCGTACGGGAGCTGGCTGCCGATCTTCCCAATCTGGTGAACATCGGAGCCCCCCGCTGACCCATGCAACCCGGGAGGGCTCGGGTAATCTTTCACGATCTTGTCTCCCCACCAGTCCTCCCGCAACTCCCGCCGTTTCGACTACCGTCCAACGCCCTCGTTTACCCGACGTTTACCCTCGCGTTACCTCAAAGTTCCTTTGCTTCGACCGCGAGACAGCCATCATCAACCACACCGGCGAAATCGCGTCGGGTCACACTCATTTGCGGACTTGGACCACATAGTGACAGCCTTCGCCCCCTCGTTCGTCAGCCTTCGCGTACTGGTGGTTGAACCTGATCACGATCTGAGCCTCACTTTCGATACCATCCTCGGACACGATGGCCACACGGTCACCATCACCAGGGACGCCCCATCCGCGATGGACGCCGCCGCTCACGAGCCTTATGAATTCGCGTTCGTCGATACACGGATTGGCCCGCAGGCGATCGAAACACTGACCGAAGCTTTCAGGGCGGCCGGCAACGACACCGCTGTCGTCCTCGTTGCAGACCTCGCCGAGCACGTTGATGGGGCAACCCTCCATCGCGTTGGCGGCGAGGCCGTGCTGCCAACGCCCTTCGGAGCAGTAGAACTGCGGGGCGTCATCGCAAAGGTGTACGGGCCCCGGTATATCGCCGCCATGAGGAAACGCAGGGTATTGGCGCAGGACCAGGCAGCCGTCTAACCGGCCCGACCACCCCGCCTGAACCGGCTACCCGCCGAGCTGGTACATCTCGATGCGGGCAGGAGTCGTCTCGTCGCTCCCAAGCGTAGACCGGTCCATCGAGTAGCGATCCCGCCGCTCCGACCAGATACCGGCGATGAGATCCCTCAGCTCGTCATCGTCTGCGCCACCCCGCATCGGGCCGCGCAGGTCTGTGCCGCCCGCCGCGAACAGGCACGTCACCAGCCGCCCGTCCGTCGATAGGCGCGCCCGGGTGCAGGCGCCGCAAAACGGCTCACTGACGGATGCGATAATTCCGATTTCGCCCCCGCCGTCCACATAACGCCACCGCCGGGCAACCTCGCCGGCGTAGTTCGGTTCCACCGGCTCGATCGGCATCTCATCACCGATCATCCGGGCGATCTCCGCCGCTGTCACAACTTCTGACATGTTCCAGCGATTCAACGTCCCAACGTCCATGTACTCGATAAATCGGACGATGTGCCCGGTGCCCTTGAACCGGCGCGCAAGGTCAACAACTGTGTGGTCATTCACACCCCTCTGCACGACGGCGTTGATCTTTATCGGCGCAAATCCGGCCCGTTCGGCCGCGGCAATCCCTTCAAGAACCGGAGCGGTATCAAAATTTCTGCCGTTCATCGACCGGAAGACCTCGTCGTCCAGACTGTCCAGGCTCACCGTGATCCGCCCAAGGCCGGCCGCCTTCAACTCCTCTGCGAACCGCGCGAGCAGATAGCCATTGGTCGTCAGCGTGAGGTCGGCGAGTCCGTCGATGGACGTAAGCATCCGAACCAACTGGGCCACGTCCGCCCTGATGAGCGGCTCTCCTCCGGTAAGCCGGACCTTCGTCACACCAAGGCCCGCGAAGATGCGCGTCAGCCGGGCTATCTCCTCGAACGTGAGAAGCTCGTTCCGGGGCAGGAACTCATACCGCTCACCGTATATCTCGGCCGGCATGCAGTACGGACAGCGGAAGTTGCACCTGTCCGTTACCGAGATGCGCAGGTCGCGCAAGCGGCGGCCGAACTGGTCTGTGGCGGGTATATTTTTCGTGCTGGTCTCAGATGCCATTAAAAACTCGGAACCCGGACATGTATCCCCAGTTCATATTCTATCTGGACGATTGCGGTCATATCAGGCCGATCACACGCCGCCACCCGCCATCTCCCTGAGAACCGACGCCATCGCACGCGCCGCCACGCCGCGATGGCTGATCGAATCCTTCTCCTCGGCGGAGAGTTGCGCCATCGTGCGTCCGCCAAATGACCCGGGCGGAGAAACGAAGAAGAGGGGATCGTAGCCAAATCCGTTGTCCCCGGCGGGCGCAGGCGCGATCACCCCCTCGCAAACACCTTCTTCTGTCACGGGCGTCACCGGCGGTCCACCCGACGCATCCGGATCCACCAGCGCCAGCACCACCCGGTAGCGCGCCGATCGCGATTCTCCCTCAACGCCGCGCAGATTCTTCAGAAGCAGATCGTTGTTCGCCTCATCACCCTGCCCGGAGTAGCGGGCCGACTTGACGCCGGGACCGCCATCCAGCGCGTCGACTTCCAGCCCGGAATCGTCCGCCAGCGTCAGCTCGCCGGACATCCCGGCATATGCCCGGGCCTTCAGAATCGCGTTCTCCTCGAACGTCGACCCGGTCTCCTCGACATCAGACTCGATCCCGACGTCTCCCAGGCTCAACACCTCATAAGGAAGGCCCTCAAACAGTCGCCGGAACTCGCGCAACTTTCCCCGATTCCGGGTTGCGATCACCAGCTTTCTGACCGGTAGTATTTCTGTGTGCTGCTTACTCATCATCCCAGTGTCTTCCAGAGGGCGGAACCAGTTCCACCGAAATCTATTGCGCCCCACGAAGTCGTGGTGGTAATCTGCGGAATAGTTTGTTACAAAATGCACGAACGGATTATTCGCCGTGCCGGCATCGTGCTTGAATGACCTTGTGGATGCGTCGAATATTGTCACGGCAGGTTAGTCGGAGTTACAACTCTCTCCCCTGATGCAGATACTTCGGTCATCGTCTGCGCTCAAGCGCTTCGCCCTACTTCTAACTCTTCTCGCACCGGCAATTCTCGCCGCGTGTGCCCCCGGTGGGGACCAGTCAACCTTTGACAGCGCTGGACCCATCGCAAAAGACCAAGAAAACATCTTCATCTTCATCTTCTGGCTGGCCGTCGTCGTCTTCGTCGTGGTTGAAGCGGCCCTCATCTATTCGATCTTCCGCTTCCGCCAGACCCGCCCGGACGCCGAAATGCCCACCCAGACACACGGCAACTTCAAACTTGAAATCGCCTGGACAATAGCCCCTGTCTTCGTTCTGGTCGCAATCGCCGTCCCGACCGTCACCCTGATCTTCGACCACGAGAAAGGCCCGGTCGACGGCCGCGTCCCGGAAAATCCACTTGAGATCAACGCCGTCGCCCACCAGTGGTGGTTCGAGTTCGAATACCCGGGTCAAGATGTCATCACCGCAAATGAGCTCCATATTCCCATCGATAGAGCCGTGCGGGTCTCGCTCGACTCCGATGACGTCATCCACAGCTTCTGGGTGCCAAAGTTGGCCGGCAAAGTCGACATGATTCCCGGCGATGATAACGTGATGTTCATACAGGCCGACAGGGTCGGCACCTTCATCGGCCAGTGCGCCGAATTCTGTGGCGAGGCGCACGCCAACATGCGCTTCCGCGTGGTCTCCCACGAGCCGGACGACTATGAGGATTGGCTCGACTCAATGCGCCGCGCCCCGGCGCCGATCGTCGACAATCCGTTGGCTGAAGCAGGGCGCACACTCTTCGCTCAAAACTGCAGCACCTGCCACTCCACCCGCACCTACGAGCCGCTGCGGGCACAGGGCGAGCGAGAGGTACAGCTTGGCCGTCAAACACTTTTCAGGAAGGCCGTCAAAAGGGACGAGGAGGGAATAAAAACCCGGGAAGGAGATCTTGTTACCCTCATTTCAGCGCCCAACCTCACCCACCTTGCTGCCCGCCAGACCTTCGCCGCCGGCATCATCGAGCTGACAGAGGAAAATCTGAAGAAGTGGATCCGCGACCCCGACGATATTAAACAGGGCAACCGGATGAAGGACCTGGCTCCGATCTACAACGATCCCGCGCTATGGCTCAGCGATGAAGAAGTTGACCAGCTCGCCGCATATCTCATGACCCTGAAGCCCGGCCCTGAAGAGGCCGTCGAAACGGCCGGAACAGTCGAAGTTGATCCGATCGCGCAGGGCCGAGAAGTATTTCTCAACAACGGCTGCTCGGCCTGCCACAGCACCGGCGCAGACAGAGTCGTCGGGCCCGGGCTAAGCGGACTCGCCGATAAATCAAGCACTGACATGATCCGCGAGTCGATTACTGACCCGGGCGCAGTGGTCACCGACGGGTTCCCTGATGGCGTAATGCCTGGCAATTTCGGCTCCGTCATCTCGGATAATGACCTGAACGCGTTGATACAGTATCTGGAGACCCTGAAGTAACCCTGAGATAACGGGCGAGTAACAGGCGAAAGGAACTATTCTCATAAGTCTCGGCCGGGCGCATGCGCGGACCACTACCGGCCCCTGAGAGTAAAAACGAGCAAAAAAGTGGCTGAAGAAGCAGTAATCTCAAAATTCCCCAACCCGTTCCCGCGCCCAAAAACAAACAGGGGCTGGATTAGCTGGGTGATGACCGTCGATCACAAGCGGATCGGCACTATGTACGGCATCACCGCCTTCGTCTTCTTCCTCGTCGGTGGCATAGAAGCGCTCATCATGCGCCTCCAGCTCGCCCGCGCCGACTCCGATCTCGTGTCACCGGAAGTCTTCAACCAGCTCTTCACAATGCACGGCACGACGATGATCTTCCTCGTCGTCATGCCCATAGGGGCCGCCTTCTTCAACTGGATGATTCCGCTGATGATCGGAGCGCGCGACGTAGCCTTCCCACGGCTAAACGCCTTCAGCTACTGGCTCTTCCTCTCAGGCGGACTCTTCATCAACTTGAGTTTCGCCTTCAACGCCGCCCCCAACGCCGGATGGTTCGGATATGCCAACCTGACGGAAGTTCCATACTCCCTGGGCGACAACACCACGTTCTGGCTGATCGGCCTGCAGCTCCTTGGCGTCGCATCCCTCGCCGCCGCCTTCAACTTCATCATCACGATCATCAACTTGCGTGCGCCCGGCATGTCGTTCATGAAGATGCCCGTCTTCATATGGATGTCGCTGATCGTGCAGATTCTGCTCGTACTGGCATTTCCGGTCATCACGGTGGCCCTGATCGAGCTCCAGTTCGACCGCTTATACGGCACCAATTTCTTCAACCCCGTGGCGGGCGGCGAGCCCGTGTTCTGGCAACACATGTTCTGGCTCTTCGGCCACCCCGAGGTCTACATACTCATCCTGCCCGCCATGGGAATCGTCTCGGAAGTGCTGCCCACCTTCTCCCGCAAGCCCCTCTACGGCTACCCATTCGTCGTGATGGCAGGCGCATCCATCGCCTTCATGGGATTCTTCGTATGGTCCCACCACATGTTCACTGTTGGCCTTGGCCCGGCCGCCAACGCCGCTTTCGCCCTCTCCACAATGGCCATAGCCATACCGACGGGCGTCAAGATATTCAACTGGATCGGCACGGTCTGGGGCGGGCAGGTAAGACTGCAGACGCCGATGCTGTTCAGCCTGGCTTTCGTCGCGCTATTTATCGTCGGGGGGCTCAGCGGCATCGCTCACGCCTCTCCGCCGACCGATGCACAGCAACAGGACACCTATTTCATCGTCGCGCACTTCCACTATGTCCTCTTCGGCGGCTCCATGTTCGGACTCTTCGCCGGCGTCTATTACTGGTGGCCCAAGTTCACCGGAAAGCGCCTGGGTGAAACGCTCGGCAAATGGCACTTCTGGCTCATGTTCATCGGCATGAACATCACCTTCTTCCCCATGCACTGGGTGGGCCTGGACGGCATGCCGCGCCGCATCTTCACCTATCCCGCGGACTCCGGCTGGGAAACGATCAACTCCTGGTCGACAATCGGCGCGTTCATCATCGCCCTCTCCATACTCCTCTTCATCGTCAACTACTTCCGAACATGGCGGAGAGAACCGACGTATGAAGCCGACCCGTGGGACGGCAGGACGCTGGAGTGGTCCATCCCGTCACCCGTGCCCGTGTACAACTTCAAAGAGATCCCGACCGTCGAGTATCTCGACGACTGGTGGGCACAGAAGTACCCCGAGTCCGTCAACGCAGAACCCCGCGAGCGTTCCCCCGGCCAGCCCGCCCCGGCCGGGGCAGAAGATATGTTGCCTCTAAACGGCCAGGACGTGTCATCGTACGGAGCCTCCTCATACGGAGACGACGAAGACCACGGCATTCACCTGCCGGACAAGTCGTACTATCCGCTGATCGCCGCCGTCGGCTTCGCCTTCTTCGGCGGCTCCCTCATGAGCGCATGGTGGCTAACGCTAATCGCCGGCTTCATCATGATGTTCGGCATCATGGGCTGGATCTTCGAGCCGGTAAACGACCCACCACCAGAAGAAGAAAACCCGGGCGGACATCCGGAGGGATACTCAGCAGAAGCTGGGCACTAACTCCAGAGACTAAGAGCACAGAGAACATTGGCACAGGCAGCATTAGCACAACATAACGGAGGCGAGGTCCACGAGACCTCGACCGGCCTCGATCACAGGAAGCTCCTCATGTGGACCTTCCTCGGCTCGGAGTGCATGTTCTTCGGCTCGCTTATCGCGACCTTCCTCGTATACCGGAACCAGAGCACGACCGGCCCGTTCCCGGACGAGATCATCGATGTTCCCATTACCACGGTAAGCACGTTTGTGCTGCTCATGAGTTCGCTCGCAATGGTTCTCGCCCTCAACGCCGTCCAGCGCAATCAGGCCAACCTGGGCCGCTTCTGGATTCTCATGACGGCACTTCTGGGCACGATATTCCTGGGGTTTCAGGCATTCGAGTTCAACGAGTTCTTCAATGAGGGCCTGACCCCCCGCGTAAACCTGTTCGGCACCACATTCTTCGTCCTCACCGGCTTCCACGGCGCACACGTGACCGTCGGAGTGATCTGGCTGCTCGTGATGGCCGGCGTCATAACACCAAAAGGCCTATCGGCATGGACGCTGCTCGGAGCAGTGCTCGGCGCCTATGCCATTCTGGTAGGGATCCTGGGCCTGCTGGATGTAATCCGCAACCTGAGCGACGTCGGCGCCGTTATCTTCATCGCCGCCGGAGCGGTTGTCATGGTGGCCGCAGGCCTCAAACATTTCTCAATCCCCACGAAACTCAACGTCGCAAGCCAGGCCGGCAACCTGGAGGTCACAGCCCTCTACTGGCACTTCGTCGACATCGTCTGGATCGTGATCTTCACCGTCGTCTACCTGGTCTCGGCCAACGACAGCATCGAGACGAGCGAAGCCATCATCAGCGGATTGCACGGAGGCGGCTAACCGATGGCCACGCAACGGCCCGAATCCGGCGGTTCCAGGCCCGGCCTGCTCAGCAGATTCTTCTGGGATTCCGATCACAGGTACTTCCAACTGCCGAAAACCTATGCCGAAGAGGCCAATCCTGAAGGCGAAGGCCCGCTCGGGACGAAGCCGAGACCCTGGGCGAAAAAGTGGTGGGACTTCACCGGCGGCGACCACCCTTCACCACTGTTCTACGTCATCGTCGGATCGATATTGGGCGTCATTACGCTCCTTGAGTACTGGCTCTTCACCACCAACCTTGAAAAGAAGTGGATCAACTCCGCCCTCTTCGCACTATCAAGCGCGAAGTTCTTCATGGTCGTTGCGTTCTTCATGCACCTGAAGTTCGACAACAAATGGTTCGCCAAGCTGTTCGCAGCGGCCTTCTTCCTCGCAATCGGCATATTTCTCGCCACCCTTGCCCTCGCCGACAAGCTCAACGGCTAGCTGTACCCCTGTCCCAAACCGCACGATGCTCCATCCCGCGGATTGCACTCATCGCCACCGCGCGCGCAATAATTAGTCATGTTCCCCAGCGATGAGCATCAGAGAATGGCGGCCCGGCTTCACTGCGTCATCCGCGGCCACGTACAGGGCGTCGGCTTTCGGGCCTATCTCCAGGCCCACGCCCTGTCGCTGGGCATCGGCGGGCGCGTTAAAAACCTGCCGGACGGCAGCGTTGAACTCGTTGCGATCGGCCCGAGCGCCTCACTCGGAAAATTCCTGGAACATTGCCGCACCGGGCCCATGGCCGCAGACGTCGGCAGTCTGGACGAAGAGTGGAGCGTGGCTGAACAGGACGAGCACCCATTCTTCCAGATCGAGCCCTAGACGTACCAGGCATCGTCATTCCGGCCTGCGCCGGCCAGTTATTTGATGACGCGCCTGATCATGTAATCATTCTCGGTCTCAAGAAGCCGGACAAGAAGCTCTTCGGACAGATCCTTCATATAGATCACACTCGCCCACGCCGCTGAGAGCTGCTCGGATATCTGCGCCACCGTAAGCGGCTTGTTACCGGTCGCCACAAGGAGCCTGAAGATGGCCTCGGTAAGCGGAGTGCCGGGGAGCAGATAGTCGGCCCGCTGCGAACAGTCCGACTTGATCTGGGCCATCAGATACTTCAGATCGCTGCTCAGTTCAGGCTGCTCGTCGATCACCTGCTGGCACTGCCAGCAACAGCGGCTCGCGACAAGGAATGCGGCGGACCTTCCATCGGCCTCAATCGCCTTGAAGTCGATCGCATACTTGCGGTCGGAAACCGGCGTCTCGGACGCGATATTCGGGTCGGTCTGTCCGGTTGTCATATTCGCTCCTGCTTCTTACACTCGCTCGGGGTGATCCGCCTCAGGCGGCCCCACGGCACCCACCATACTCAGATAATATCGTCCGGCCAGTCAAGCATCTGCACGGTCACCGTCTCGCCGGGCTCCTTGCGGGCCACATCGTCCGGGCATATTGCAAGACCGTTTGCCGCCACCATCGACGTCAGCACGTTTGAACTCTGGCTTCCGGTACTCCTCGCCCTGTACTCGCCGTCATCTCCCACATATACGACCACCCGGGCATACACCCGTCTGCCATCGTGGTTCACCACCGCGTCATCGAGCACCGCCTGAACCGTCGGCTTGTCCAGGACCGGTAGGCCAAGCATGAGCCGAATCGCCGGCCGGGCAAACTGCTCGAATGCCACCATGGCGCTGACCGGGTTTCCCGGCAGGCCAAGAAGCGGGACCTTCCGGCCGTCGGCACCAGACAGCGCGCCGAACGCCAGCGGCTTCGCCGGCCGCATCCGTACCGACCACAGGGCGATCTCACCGCGCTGGTCTAATACGTCTTTGACCACGTCGTAATCGCCCTTGGATACGCCCGCCGAAGTGATGATCATGTCGGCCGAAGCCAGGGCGTCCGAGAGCGCCTCGTTGAGCGACTCCACGGTATCCCTGGCGATGCCGATGATTCGCGGGACGCCACCGTACCGGGTAACCGAGGCGGCCACGCTGAACGTGTTGCTGTTGTAGACAAATCCCGGCCGGTGCGGCTCGCCCGGCTCGATCAACTCGTCGCCGGTCGCCACGATCGCCACTTCCGGCCGCCGATGAACCGGTACCGTTGCCAACCCGAGCGACGCCGCGACGCCGATCTCTCCGGGCCTCATCACCGAGCCGCGCTTGAGGACGATGCTGCCTGCACGCACGTCCTCGCCTGCGGGTCGCACATTATCGCCGACCGGAGCGTCCAGCCGAATTCCGATAATCGACTCATCGCCGCCGGCGCCTCGCCGATCAACCTCATCGGTATCCTCGAACGCGACAACCGAGTCGGCGCCCTCGGGCATCGGCGCGCCGGTCATGATCCGTATCGCCGTTCCCTCGCGGACGGGCGCGTCCGGCAGCTCGCCCGCCGCAATCTTGCCGGTCACCCTCAGCTCAACCGGACTCTCAGCTGAAGCGGCAGAAATATCGTCGGCGCGAACCGCATACCCGTCCATCGCCGAGTTGGCGAGCGACGGGATGTCGAATTCGGCGACGAGGTCCTCCGCCAGAACCTGTCCCATCGACTCCAGTAATGGCGTCGGCCGTGCCTCCAGCACATTGAAGTAGGGCAGTATTCGTTCGAGCGCCTCTTCGACGCTCAACATATCGGCATCGTAAGGATGCCGGTGCGGCCGCGCCTCTCGTGCGGCCGAATCGTCGGCGTGATGATGGTCGTGTCCGGCCGTCATGGCAAGGCTCAGGCCCGCAACTCAGCGTTTAGCTGGCGGCCGAGGACTTTCAAAATCGACTGCTCGGCCTTACTGATCTCTTCGGCCGTCAAGGTCTTCTTCTCCGACTGGTAGTGGACCCTTACAGCGAGCGACTTCCGGCCCGCCGCCACTCCGTCGCCGCTATATACGTCCACGATGTAAGCCCTCGTGGCCAGGCGGTTCTTCGAGATGATCTCGATCACGTCCGCAGCCGCCACCGCCTCGTCGATCACGATCGCAAGGTCGCGGACCGACTCCGGGTAGCGCCCGAAAGCGCGATACGCGACCGGCGCGAACAGATCGCCGGCGGCCTTTTCGAGCGCCTCGATGTCGATCTCGAACATCGGGACTGGCGACCGATCGCAGTCGACCGCTTCGAGAACGTCGGCCGCAACCTCACCCAGCACGCCGATTCGCGCGCCGTTCACCGTGATCGCGGCGCAGCGGCCGAGCGTGAACGTGGCGTCCTCATGGGGGCTGAATTCGGCCTTCACTGCAAGGTCGGCCAGCATCCCCTCGACCATGCCCTTGGCGTCGAAGAAGTCCACCGCCTGCGTCTCGCTATCCCATCCGCCTGAGGCGGACCGGTCACCCGCAAGCCCGCCTGCCACCATCTGCCGCTCATGCGGAAGGCCTTCGCCGTGGTATCGGTACTCGGCGCCCAGCTCAAAGAGTGAGATCGACCCGCGCCACGTGTGCGAATTGCGGGCTATCGCCTGCAATATCGAGACCCGCAGCGTGGTTCGCAGATAGGCCTGATCGCTCGATATCGGGTTCTGTAGCTTCAACGGCGTTGGCCCGCCAATTACCCCCACCCCGGCCTGCGCCTCGGGCGTCGTCGTCGGATAACTGATGATCTCCTGCATTCCCTGCGACGCCAGCGCATCCCGAATTCGTTCTCGAAGATCACGATCCCGATGCGGCTCCCACTCCGGCACCGCGCCGCTCATCATCCCGATCGGCACTTCATCGTAGCCGATGATCCGGCTGACCTCTTCCGCAACATCCTCGGGAATGGTAATGTCCGGCCGCCAGTAGGGGGGCTTCACGTCATAACCGTCTTCGGTGACATCGACGCCAAAGCCCAGCGACGCCAGCGTGCCCGACACCTGCTCATCGGTATATTCGACGCCCATCACCCGCCGCAGCTTCTCTTTCGTCAGCATTACCGTGCGGTCCGGCTCGTCGCTGTTTGGAAATGCATCGAGGATTCCCTGTGCCGCCGTCCCGCCGCAGATATCCAGCATCAGCTTCGTCGCCCGCCGCAGGGCCACCTCCGCAAGCCCGGGCCGCAGCCCCTTCTCGAAACGCAGAGTGGCTTCCGTCTTCATCCCCAGAGCGGCCGCAGTGGCGCGATTGTTAGAGCCGTTGAAGTTCGCCGACTCGAGCAGGACATTCACCGTGGCGTCACCGATCTCCGTGTTTGCGCCGCCCATCACCCCGGCCAGGCCGATCGCCTTCTCCGGGTCGGCGATAACCAACAAGTCGCCGCTTAGCTCGCGATCTTCGTCGTCCAGCGTCGTCAGATGCTCGCCCTCGATGGCACGCCGCACGATGACCTGATGGTCCTTCACGGCGTCGAGATCGAAGGCATGCAGAGGCTGGCCGATCTCGAACATCACGTAGTTAGTGATATCGACGACGTTGTTGATTGACGCCTGGCCCTGCTCCGCGAGCCGCTTCTTCAGCCACTCCGGCGACGGACCGAGTTTCAAGTTTTGCAGAACCGTCGCCGTGTAGCGGCTGCAAAGATCGGGGTCGGCAATGCGCACCGTCGCCAGGCTGTCGACCGGCGGCCCCTCTTCCGCATACGTCAGGTCGGGCTCGGTGATGACCTTGCCAGTGAGAGCCGCCACTTCCCGCGCAACACCCAGCACCGAGAGGCAGTCGGGCCGGTTGGGCGTCAGATCGAGATCGAACACCGCCTCGCCGAGATAGTCCACGAGCGGCGTGCCGACCGGAGCATCGTCCGGGAGAACGAGAATCCCCTCATGTTCATCACTCAAACCCAGTTCCCGCTCCGAGCAGACCATGCCGTTCGATACGACGCCGCGAATCTTCGAGCGCTTCAGCGTGCTGGTGCCGCCTTTGTACGCATCAACGAGCGTCGCGCCCAGCCCCGCGTACGCGATCTTCTGGCCGGCGGCAACGTTCGGCGCGCCACAGACCACCTCGGCGGGCCCATCATCGCTTCCGTAATCCACGGAGACCAGCGTCAGGCGGTCTGCGTTGGGATGCGGATTTACTTCGAGCGCACGGCCCACGACGACCGGGCCCCACTGGGACCCCAGCTGCACAATCGCCCCAACCCCAGTGGCGG
>JADFHP010000121.1 GCA_022567135.1 Chloroflexota bacterium | reverse complement strand
TCGCGAGCATCTTGATGGCGTCGCGGGCAATACAGAAAAATTCACCGGCGACCACGGCCTTGAATGGAAAGACGGCCACATCTACATCGCTTCTCCTCCATCGCAGTTCGTCCACGTGATGGATGTCTCGACATGGAAGGAAGTCCATCGCTTCAAGGCGCCGGGCTATCGAGTGCACGGCATCGCATGGGCAAAGGAAGAGGGTTGCATGTGGATGGCCGATACATCCGCGGGTACTGTGATGCGCCTACGAGTTGAAGATAGTCGGTGCTACGACGTTTTCAGAGTTCTCGACCCTGTTCAAGTCCACGGCATGACGATCAGGGACAATAAGCTCTGGTACTGCGACGACCGCGGCCCGATCGGCTTCCTCGACGTGGATATGGTGCCGGACTTCTAGGCGATTCGCGTAAGTGTTATGACCGCTCGAAATCGTCATCCCGAGGTTCTCCTGAGGCTCCTCGAAGGGCGGATTCCCCGAAGTCGAGAGATCTCAGCCCACCTGGGCAGTTCGCGTTTATCTGGGCCATAACGGTCCGATACCACGTCGGTGATAGCGATCAAGGGCGCGCTTCGACGAACCAGGTCCGCATCATCCCCTTGCCCTTGACATCGATTTCACCGCGCGCCACACAGGCGAAATCGTCCTTCACGAGTGCGTAAGTCGTCTCACTGATCTGAACCCGTCCAGGCACCCCGTGCGACTCCATGCGACTCGCAATATTCACGGCGTCCCCCCAGACGTCATAGTGAAATTTGCGCTGACCAACCACCCCGGCTACAGCGGAACCAGTGTTGATCCCAAACCTCATCTCCAGCCCAACACCACCATTGTTCCGGCGGCGCTCAAGATAGTCCCGCATCTCGATCGCAACCGTCACCAGCGCCTGCGCATGGTCTGATCTTGGCTCAGGCACCCCGGATGCGACGAGGTAGTTATCGCCCGAGGTGCTGATCTTCTCTACACCATGCTCAACGGTTATCGAATCGAATTGCGAGAACACTTCGTTGAGCAACCCCACCATTTCTTCCGGTGAAAGATCGCTCGCCAGTTCAGTTGAACCGACCATGTCGGCGAACAGGACACTCACCTGCTCAAACTTGTCGGCCACCATCTGGTTGCCGTCTTTCAATCGCGCAGCAATCTTCGCGGGCAAAATGTTCTCGAGAAGGTTCTCCGACCGATTACGCTCAAATCTCAACAACTTGTAAGCGATTTCATTCTGTTTCACGAAGTGGGCCAGCAGACCAAAGGCTACCGCTGCCGGCCCCAGGACATTTCCGGCGAACAACGTCGTTCTGGCCCAACCCGGGATGCCGTTGTCGTCGCTAATGGACGAACCGATCAGGGCGCCGAAAATAACCGCTCCCATAAACGCGGCGAACCAGAAGAACGCCATCCGCCGGGTTGAGTACACGATCGCGCCTATTGGTGCGACCAGAGACCACAAGATGACCGCGCTGGAACTTACGAAACCACCGAGCGCGATCATCACGAACAGCGGCAAAAGCAGAGTGATTAGTAGCTGCGTGAACTCGAATGGGCGGAACCTGCGCCAAATCCGGTAGGCCGCCAGGTTTACGACGGTCAGCACGGGGTACGAGAGCGGAATCGCCGCGGCGTAATACTCGGCCGCGGCCACATATATCAGGCCCCAGATAATCGCCGCTGGAATCACGGCGATCGCTGAATATACCGCGATCGACCTGCGCAGGCGGACGGAGTCATCGTCACCGTCGCCTACTGTTATTTCGTTTGCGAAGTCGAACAGCCTGCTGCCGACTACTCGCAAGGGTCCAGAAGTAATCATCGGCGCCATTTTAGCTATCCATTCCCACCCCGGGCCCGGTCGAATGGGCACGCGGGACGGACGGGATATGCGCCGCCCCTATTGGGAGTCCAATTCCACCGCGGGCACCCGCTCCCCGAATCCGGCCAACGACGCCCCAATCCGCCGCCTCAGGCGGATGCAGGGGACACCCTGCCCGCCTACATCGACATTCCTTCGTAGGCGGGATCCAGATACTTCTCCGGCTCCTTCGAGAACGCCACCCGGCAGCCCGGCGAGCAGAAGTAGTACGTGGCGCCCTCGTGCTCGTGCGTCCCGCCCGGCGGGTTCTTGATCTCGACCTCCATCTTGCATACGGGGTCGATCTCAACGTCCGGATGATGGCTGAAAAACGGAATCTTCGGCATAGTCATGACTCCTCTGTCTCCGTCGTAATGCAGTGGCGCCATTGTCGCTCCGCCGGTCGCGATTGGATAGGTTCAGTGGGCGTCATCCCGGACCAAAAAGAGGGCGGGACCACGCGGTCCCGCCCAGTTCGCCGCCTCACTCGTGGCGTTGGGTCGCGCTACGGGCAGTCAATACCGGTACCCAAACTCGTGCCACAGATATTGCTGCTCCAGATATTTGGGATGCTGGTGGGATCATCCTGGAACATGTCGACTTTAGTGGTTATACCAAAGAACAACTCTAATAGGTTTAGAGGGCCTCCGGTTCCGTTACCCAGTGCTGTGTTACCTGCTACTTCGTTGTCCCTAGAATCGAACAAGGCGATACCGTTGCGGCCATTATCTAGCACCTCGTTCTCAGAGATTTCAGATTCGTGAACATTTAACAAAAGGACACCATCGGTGTCATTGTCGTGTATCTTGTTTCCCTTGATTTCAATGGCGGATATCCGCTGGCCAAATACGAATGCTGAGATACCAGCAAAGTTCTCGAACAGTTCGTTTCCGACAAGCCTAATACCGCCCGTCAAGGGCGTCGAGAATCCGACACGGATACCAGAACAAGCACCGGTAATCTCGTTGCCTCGGATGGTAGCGTCGCTGCTGTCGGCTATTAGCACGCCATCGAAGTTGTTCGCGAAGGTGCTTCCCCTGACTACGCCATTCGTCTCTCCGCCGTTGGGATCAAGGGCGAAATTCACACCTATGAAGCCCCCGTCGACATCCACGTTAGTAACTTGGACACCATGAACGTCTTGAAGGCGGATGGCTTCTGGTGAAACAGGAAAACCAAAAAGACATCCAAAGGGGGAGACGGGATCGATATACGGGGGCATAACAATCGTGACGTGTTTAATCTGCACATCGTCGCTGTGCAGGATGTCAATAGCGTGGTCACCGACATCGTGGATGTTGAGATTTCGCAGCGTGATGCCTGACAGAGGCGCAGCGATGGTTCCGTCGCCACGAATTCCCTGGTTGCCGTAGTCGCGGATCTCGAAGCCATGGACGGTGACGCCGCTCACTCCGGCCGAAATCGTTATGCCGTTCACCGCACCAAAATTAATAGGCGTATCGCCGTCCAGTATGGCTCCAGGTACGCCCTTCAGGGTGATGCCATTTTTGTTAATCACCACGGGCTCGTTGTAGACGCCGGCACAGACGTGAATTCGATTGCCAGCGCTGGCATCTCCCAAGGCCCCGCCGATAGTGGTGTACACCGCATCAGGGCATTCGACCTTATCGTCATCCACGACAAGCGGAGCCCCACGCGCTGCCACAGGTGACGAAGTCAGCGCCGTCCCGCCCCAGACACCCGCTACCGTGAATACCACGGCGAGGATCGTTACTAAAGCTAAAAGTTTCCTCATGATTCTCCTCCCCGGAAAATGGCCGCTCTTCAGTGACAGAAATCCCCCGCAGCAAAGAGTTCTTCATGCTGCGCAGGCGATTCGTCAGATTAGAGCGGTCTTGTCCAGTCCCATGTCCAGTCCCTCGGCGGCCAATCGCGCGAAACAGTCGCGTTATGAGCCGCCACCCGCGGGGATACTACACGAATTCGCACATAGGCGTCCACTCCCACAAATAATTACACGTATGTGTGAGGAATTCGTAATCACAAGCTAATAACGCCGATTCGCGCCGCAGGCGGGTCTGCCACCGAGAATTCGCGGCACCTGCCTACCGGGGGCAAATCGCGCCCGCACCCGGTCGCAAATGCACCAATCTCCATGTCGTCCAGAGACATCTGGCCCGCCTGGCCGGCGAGGGTCTTTGGCCATCGGCGGTCCCTGTCCGCCACCCGGGCAGGGACCTATGACGGCCGCAGAGAATGTGCCGGCGAGCCTACCCGCCTACACTCGCAACTCCACCGGCGTGCGCCCGCGCAGGAAATCGAAGTCGCAGCCGCCGTCGGCCTGCAACACGTGCTGGGAGTACATCTGCCCGTAGCCGCGATCATACTTCGCCGCCGGCGCCTTCCAGGCTTTTCGGCGGCGCTCCAGCTCGGCCGCATCCACCAGCAGCTCCAGCTTTCGGTTCGGCGTGTCCAGCTCGATCATGTCGCCGTTCTGCACCAGCCCAAGCGGACCGCCTATGGCAGCCTCCGGCGTCACATGCAGCACCACCGTGCCGAACGCCGTGCCGCTCATCCGCGCGTCGCTGATCCGCACCATGTCCCGAACGCCCTTGCGCAGCAGCTTGCGCGGCAGCGGCAGCATCCCCCACTCCGGCATCCCCGGCCCGCCGATCGGCCCCGCGTTCTTCATGACCATCACGTCGTCTTCCGTGATGTCCAGGTCGTCCGAGTCGATGCGCTCGTGCAGGTCGGCGAAATCCTCGAACACCACTGCGCGGCCTTTGTGCTGCAGCAGCTCCGGCGATGCCGCCGTGTGCTTGATGACGGCGCCGTCCGGCGCGAGAGAACCGGTCAGGGACACGATGCCGCCCTCGGCGAACAGCGGCTTCTCCAGCGTCCGTATCACGCGGTCGTTGTCGACCCGCGCGTTCGCGATGTTCTCGCCGAGCGTCTTCCCCGTGACCGTCATCTCGTCCAGGTTGAGCAGCGACGACAGCCGGCTCAGCACGGCCTCGATTCCGCCCGCGTAATAGAGGTCCTCCATCAGGTACTCGCCCGACGGTTTCAGGTTCAGGATCATGGGCGTCTTTCTGGAAAGCTCGTCGAAGTGCGACAACGGCAGATCGATGCCCAGCCGGCCGGCGATGGCCGTCAGATGGATGATGGCGTTCGTCGAGCCGCCCACCGCCAGCAGCAGCCGGATGGCGTTGTCGATCGCGGCAGCAGTCATGATCTGCGACGGCCGTATTCCCGCCTCGACCAGTTTCACGATCTGTCTGCCCGCCGCCTCGGAGTGTGAGCGGCGCCGCGAATCCGCGCCCGGTATCGTGGCGCCACCCGGCAGGCTCATGCCGATCGCCTCGGCAATCCCGCCCATCGTCGATGCCGTTCCCATCACCATGCAGTGGCCGGCAGAGCGGTATATCGCCTCCTCCATCGAGTCGTACTCGTCCTGAGTGATTCGGCCCGCCCGCAGCTCCGCCCAGTAGCGCCGGCAGTCCGTACACGAGCCAAGATCCTGCCCGCGCCAGTTGCCCCTCAACTGCGGCCCGCCCGTCACGAGAATCGCCGGTATGTCTGCCGACGCCGCGCCCATCAGCATCGCCGGCGTCGTCTTGTCGCAGCCCGCCAGCAGGACGACTCCGTCCAGGGGCGCCCCGCGCAGCATCTCCTCAACGTCCATCGACATCAGGTTGCGCAACAGCATCGACGTCGGCTGCAGGAAGAACTCGCCGAGCGAGATGGTAGGAAACTCCAGCGGGAAGCCGCCCGCCGCCACAACGCCGCGCTTCACGTACTCGGCAAGATCACGCAAGTGAGCATTGCAGTGCGTCAGCTCGCTCCACGAGTTCGCGATGCCGATCACCGGCTTGCCGCTGAACGCTTCTTCGGAAAAGCCCTGCGCCTTCAGCCCCGACCGGTGCAGAAACCCCTCGAGGTCCTTCGGTCCGAACCACTCTTCGCTCCGCAATATGCCGTTGCCGTTATTGTTGTTGTCGCCGGGGGCCATCTGCCTGCCTGTTTCTGAATACGCATCTCTATCTGACGGGCCGGTAATGTAGCACGGGGCGAGAGTGCCCCGGCCTGGGCGTGGTATCGTCAGGCGACACGAGGAAACCATGACAGTCCAGCCAGCCAGCAAAACACGCTTCCCGCAGATAGACGCCGCAGGCTCGCCGCGCGAGATCGGCCGCGCCATCGGCGAGGCCACACGCGATACGTTTCCGCCACTCATCGACCACGTCATGTTCCGCATGAATCAGCGACGCGACGTGCCGATCACGCGTGAGCAGGCGCTCGAAGCCGCTGGCAGGTTCTTCGCCCCCGTTGAGGCATACTCCGTCGACTCCCTGGAAGAGCTGCGAGGCACAGCCGAGGGCGCAAACGTAACTCCGGAAGAGGTGATGCTGATAAACGCCCGCAGCGAAGTCCCGCACCTGCTGGCAGGCCAGAGAAGCAACCCGAGCGCACTCGAAGGCTGCACCACAATCGCAATAGAAAAAGAGCGGGCGTCAAACAACGTTGGCGCAATCGGCCAGAACTGGGATAACGACGCCGGGATGAGCCCGTTCTCATACGTCATCACGCGGCGCCCGACCGGCAAGCCGGCCTTCATGTCGTTCTCACAGGCCGGCATCATCGCCTACATGGGTTTCTCAGAAGCCGGCATCGGTGTCGCGATGAACGCCCTTCCCGGTGGAAAGCGCAGCCCCCATTTACCCCCCGGATTGCCCTGGTATTTCACGGTGCGGGGCGTCTACGAGGCCACGGATCTGGACGGCGTGATTGCGGCAGTCGAGCGCAGCACACGCGCCCGTTCCGGCAATCTGGGCCTCGTCACTCCACAGGGCCCCGCCGACATCGAAGCCACGCCGGAGACATTCCGGCTGGTGAACGCCGACTCCGACGGCGTGATGGTCCACACCAACCACTGCGTCCACCCCGATCTCCTCGACGTGAACGAGACGCACGGAGACGAGTTATACGGCCAGACCTTCGACCGCAAGGCCCGCTCCCACGCGCTGCTCGATGAGCGGACCGCCGATATTTCGGTCGACGACATCAAGGCGATACTCTCCGACCACGATGGCCGGCCGACCTCGATCTGCCGCCATCCGAACGATCACCCGACGTCCGGCGCCGACCGCAGCGTCGTATCGATAATCGTCGAGCCCGAAGCAGGCCGCATGCACTTGACCCGTGGCAACCCCTGCGAGAACCCGTACGAGGTCTACGAACTTGCCTAGCCGAGTTTTCTCTCCACTCTGGCTGCCCTTCCCCTTGTGGGAGCGGACTGTGGCGAGGGGTTTTGCCACCGCGGGCACTCGCCCCCGACCCGGCCAACAACGGCCCAATCCCCATGTAGTCCAGAGGATCTGGCTCTAATGGGACTGATGAGCCCGACCGTCATACGGATCACCGGATTCGTCCTGCTCTCAGGCACGATCGCATTCATCGTCGCCGGATTCATAGACCAGGGGGAAGAGCAGTCAACCGGCAGCGTGCTTCTGACCGGAGTGGTCATCGGCGGCCCCCTCTCCGCCATCGTCGGCGTGATAGCCGGCATGGTCTGGGAGAAGCTGATCGGCCCGCTCAAATCGGTCGAGCACCTGGACATGCGCAAGAAACACTACAAGTCGGGGCATCAGCGCCGCTCCGCCCAACCGCGCGAACCAGAAACCGACCTCCGCCTGGACGAGGATCTTCGCCGCGCACCCGAGCTGGCATCGGAGCGTCGCTACACCGGCAAGGGCGGAGGCAAACGCCGCCGGTAGAGGGCCAAAAGGCCCGCCAGGCCGGCGGCCTTGCCCACTCTCCCCTGGCGTGAGGGGACTGGTCTGAGGTGGTCCCACGCCATCCGGGGCAACTCGTCCGACGCGGCCGCAAACACCCCGATCCCCATGTGGGTGCGGTGGATACCCTGCATGCCTGCTTGCATCCCGTCCCGGTATCGTGCATCATATCCTGTGATACCGGCCGCTGAGCCGGTTTTACCGGAAGGATCCAAGGAATGTCTCCGAAGGTCACAGAAGAATATCTCGAAGAGCGACGGCAACAAATCATCAACGCCGCCGAAGTCTGCTTCGCCCGCATGGGCATTCACGGAACTACCCTGGAAGACATTCGCTCCGAAGCCGGGCTCTCCAGAGGCGCCGTCTACCACTATTTCAAGAGCAAAGAAGACATCGTCGAGGGACTCAGAGAGCGCTCCCGCAAAATCGACATGGCGGCATTCGAGCAGAACGTTACAGGTGGCGACCCGCTCGAAGAATTGCTCAGCATGTTCAGGTACGCGATGCAGCTAAACATCGGGCCCCGGCGACATATCGACAGCCG
>JADFHP010000120.1 GCA_022567135.1 Chloroflexota bacterium | reverse complement strand
GGATCCGGCACATGCCCACCAGGCAAAACTGAACGACTGGGACGGCGTCGACTATGACGGGTGGGGCCGTATCGGTGTCGCGTCAGGCGAAGAAGGTCCGCCGCTGGAGGCGCTCATCGATCACTTTCAGCGTGCCATCGACCTGGTCGGCGCAGACCATGTCGGCATCGGTTCGGATTTTGACGGCGTAGACGCCGTGCCGCAGGAGATGGAGGACATCGGCAAGCTCCCGCGTATCACCGAGGAGTTGCTGGCGCGCGGCTATTCGGACGATCAGGTGACGCAGGTGCTCGGCGAGAGCAACATGCGCCTGTTCAGAGAGGCGATGGATTAGATATGGCGTCGTTTGACGTCGTACTCAAAGGCGGGCATGTACTCGACCCGGTCAACGGCACCGATCGGGTTGCGGACGTCGGCATCAGGCTCGGCAAGATCGACGAGGTGGGAGACGGCCTCGATACGTCGGGCGCGCGGGTTCTGGATGTCGGAGGCCGGTACGTGATGCCGGGCCATATCGATACCCACGCCCATGTTTCCGCGGTTTCTGACCGGGGCATTGACCGCGCGATCGGATTCAAGATGCTGGCGGAGTCCGGGACCACCACCGCGCTCGACCTGAACGGCGAGCCACACGCGTTCGCGGACGGGATGAAGCGTCGGGGTTCAGGGATGAACTTCGCGACGTTGCTTTCGCTGGTGCCTTTCGAGTCGGTCCCTGAGGACGACCCCCGGCCCCGGGTAGTGCGGAAGACGCTCGATCAGGCCCTCGCCGATGGCGCGATCGGCATGAAGATGATCGGCGGATATCACCCGTTCACCCCTGAGGCGACGGCCGGAATCATCGAAGTCGCCAACGCCCGCAGCGCGTGGATCGCATATCACATCGGCTCCAAAGAGACAGGGAGCCAGATCGAGGGCCTGCGCGAAGTGCCCTCGATACTTGGCCGCGGCCGGTTGCACGTCGCGCACGTCAACTCGTATACCCGCGGCGTCATCAACAGGGCCGAAGACGAGGTTCGCGAGGCGTTCGAGATTCTTTCCAGCATGAAGGGCCAGATCGTCTCGGAGGCCTACCTGGCGCAGATAAACGGCACCAACGGCTTATGCGACGAGGAGGGAAACGTCGTCGCCAACGTCCCCCGAAACTGCCTGCAGTTGCGCGGATACCCGCGCAACGAGATCGGAATGCGGCAGGCGCTCCTCGATGGCTACGGCTTCGCTCACGTCGAGCGCGAGGGCAGGATAGAGCTTGCCACCGGCGAGGAGGCAGTCGCTATCTGGGAGGCGGCCGGGACGAACGTCAGCCTCAGCTTCCCGGTGAATCCTGCCTCCAGCGCATACACGCTGACGACAGAGAAGGACGAGGACGGCGAGTTCTACGTAGACGCCGTGAGCACGGACGGCGGGTCGCTGCCTCGCAACGTGGCAATAGAGCGGACGTTCGCCCTGGTTGCGTTCGGCGCTCTTACGGCACTGGAGGCGGCGCACAAGTTGAGCTGGATGCCGTCTCAGATGCTGGGCCTTCTCAACAAGGGCCACTTCTCGGAGGGCGCCGACGCCGACGTCACGATGGTTGATCCGGGGAGCGGCAGGGCCACCATGTCGCTGGTCGCCGGAGAGACGATCATGCAGGACGGCAGGTCGGTCGCTGACGGCGGGACATGGCTCGTGACGTCAGAGGGCGAGGCTGCGGCGCAGGCCAGCGGTCTGAAGCACGAGGTCATCGACCTGTCAAAGTCGCGGCTTTACGAGGGCTGGAGCTGACGATATGTCCCCGGTCGCTGCTGTTTTCTTCGACCTAGACGGTACGCTGCTCGACGATATGGCCAACTGGAGGCGCTCTGTGCCGGCCACGGTCAATGCCGTAACCGACCGTCATCCGCACATAGACGCCGATCAGCTGGAGGAGGCCTATTCCGTCTCTTCTACCGAGGTCTGGAAAGAGATCCGGGACAATCCGAAACCGCCGTGGGGCGATATGGACGCGATGACCATATCGATGCGGGTGTGGGGCGATGCGCTTGCGAGCCTCGGCGAAGAGAATCCTGAGGTCCTCGAGCGGGCCGTGGGCACGTATCGGCGTCTGCGAAACACCGGTCTCGTGAAGTTTGACGACGTCGATGAGTGCCTGGACATCCTCAGGACGAAATACCGGCTGGGCGTGATCACGAACGGGCACGCCGAGACTCAGCTGCCGAAACTGGACTCGGCCGCGCTGTCGCGTTATTTCGAGTCGGTGACTACCGTAGACATCGGTCACGGCAAGCCGCAGGTTGAGATTTTCGAGCATGCGCTGAATACTCTCGGGGTCGGCGCCGGTGAGGCCGTTTACGTTGGCGACTATCTGCACTGGGACGTGGGCGGGGCTAACGCGGCCGGGATGAAGTCCGTCTGGATAAACCGAACACAGGAGAACCGCGAGCCGGCCGAGCCGGAGCCGGATGCGGAGATCAACAGCCTGGCGGAACTGCCCGGAGTGGTCGCTGCGTTCGACGCCGAGTCGACGCGGTAAGCTTCACTTCCGCTGAGACGGGACGGGAGAGATTTTGCCGATTCCAGAAACGGAAATCATGGTCGTCGCGCCGACGCCGACGCCCTTCACAGATGCCGGCAATGTCGATCTTGACGCCATGGCCCGCAACGTTGAGCGTTGGCTACGATCGCCGCTTTCCGGTTTTGTCCTTGGCACTGCCAACGGCGAAGAGAACGCGCTCAGCGACGACGAAAAGATCGCCATCGTCCGGACCGTTAGCGATGCCCGGAACGGTGAGCGCATGGTGATCGCAGGCGTCGATTCGGCCTCGTCGGCTGAGGTGAATAGCCTGTCGGAACAGTACTCCGCGGCGGGAGCGGACCTGATCCGAGTGCGCATTCCGCGCGGCCTCACGCCGGACGAGGTTCGAGTGTTCTATGCGGAAGTTACATCAGGGTCGCCGCTGCCGGTCATCGTGATCCACCAGACGTTCGGTACCGGTCCCGGCGCGCCTCCTGAGGTCATCGGGGAAGTCTGCGGGCTGGACAACGTGTTCGGCTATATCACCGATCACGATATTCGGTTCGAAGGATGGGTCAGGGCCGCCGTTTCGCCAGAGCGGAACTTCTGGATCTGCAATGGCGGGTTGCTTGCATACGGGGCGCTGATGGGCGCCAACGGCGCCTGCATGTGGCTGGGCAACCTTGCGCCGGTGCTGTGCACGGACATCATGGCAGCCGGGCATGCCGGCGACTTCGCCCAGGCGCGGCGTTTGCAGTCCACCGCATCTATGCTGGACCGGCGGATTGGCGAGTTCGGGTTGCGGGGCGTGAAGGCTGCGCTCTCGCTGCTCGGCTACGAAATGACCGGGCCGCGAACTCCTGCCGCTTCAGCTACGCCAGAAGAGGCCGAGCAGGTGGCCGCTGCCCTTCGCGATGCAGGACTGATCGAATAGCGGCTCAAGGTGGGGAGTCCAGTTTGACCGAACTCAGAGACCGAATCGGATTCGACGCAGGCACGACGAAGCTGGAGGATGCACTGGAGTGGTCGGCGGCGAACGGGTTCAAGTACGTCGATTTCAACTGCGACATCGGACCCAACCATCTCGACGACTGGTCTGACGCGCGGGTCAGCGCCGTGCGCCAGACCTGCGACGGGAACGGCATTCATATCGGCATTCACACTCTTTCCGCGGTGAACATAGCGGAGTTCTCGCCGCGCCTCGGGGAGGCGGCCGACGAGTATCTCGCCGCCAACATCGATCTGGGCCGGCGGGTAGGCGCCGAGTGGATCACGGTCCACGCCGGCTTCCACTTCACGACCGAACTGGAGGCCCGCCGCCGCGCGTCTATCGAGCGGCTCAAGCGGGCGGCCGACCTTGCAGAGACCAGTGGCCAGCTGCTTCTCCTGGAGAACCTGAATTTCGAGCCCGATGATGCCGAGGTTCATTACATGGCGCATACCGTCGAAGAGTGCCACTGGTACTTCGATGAGATCGCGTCGCCTGCGTTCGGCTGGGCGTTCACAGCCAACCACGCGAATCTGGTACCGGACGGAGTGGCAGGTTTTCTGGACTCGTTCGGTACCGGCCGCATTGGCTGCGTGAGGCTGGCCGACAACGATGGGACGGTCGAAGTCCACATGATCCCCGGCGAGGGCAATATCGACTTCGCAGACATGTTTCGGCGGCTGGAGGGCTCCGGATATGAGGGCCACTACACGATGGCATATGGGTCGCCTGACGAGAAGATCGCATCGCGGGAGTGGTTGATCGGCCAGGCCGGCGCCCGTTGAGCATGAATCGGAGTGAGTCGGAGCGCGCCGTTGCGGAGTTGTGGGGCGGTCGCATATCGGACTTCGACACCGTGATGGCCAGGCTGCGTGAAGATGGCGTCGATACGTCCAGCCTAACCGTCGTCGACGTCAATAAGGTCGATCTGATGCACATGGGTGGAGCCGAGTCGACGGACGAGTTGACGGAGCGTGCCGGAATAATCGGTGGCATGGAAATTCTCGACGCCGGTTGTGGCATCGGCGGCACTTCGAGGCGAATCGCCTATCGCACGGGGGCGAAAGTGACTGGACTCGATCTCACGCCAAGCGCGGTGGAGACCGGGAACCGGCTCAGCGCGCATCTCGGCGTCGATGACCGGGTTAGCGCGGTTCATGGCTCGGTAACGGACATGCCGTTCGACGATGGCCGCTTCGATGTCGTCATCGTTCAGCACTGCGCGATGCAGGTCGAAGAGAAGGACCGGCTGTTCGGCGAAGTGACACGGGTACTGAAGCCGGGCGGCCTCCTGGCGATGCACGATTGGTTTGCAGGCCAGGTGGCGCCGCCGCACTACCCGCTGCCGTGGGCGGACGGGCCGGAGACATCATTTCTCGAATCGCTGGACGATGCCATAGGCAGGCTGAAAGCGCATGGACTCTCTCCTGAGCCGTTCATCGACCTGAAAGGTAGCGGCGTGGAGTGGCTTACGCGATCGCGGTCTGAGATAGACCGCCAACTGGCCGATGGCGGCGAACTGACCCAGACCCAGCAGCGGAATCTCGCCGTATCACAGACCATGATCCCTAACCTTTCTGAGGGCAGGCTGTTACTGGGATATCTGTTCGCCCGGAGCGCCGATCAGTCCTGAAAATCGCGACGTGAATCGCGGGCTTGAGTGGCGACAAATCGCCGGTTGACCGCCCAATTTGGCGGGACTACGATTCAGTCAAAGTTCCGACCGCATCTTTTTCAATTATTTCCACTTTTTAGGAGCCCGACGGCCCGGCGATCACGCATGACCAATCCCGCGCAAAATACCCTCAGGCAAACCGCTCTCTACGCGGCTCACCTGAGGGCCGGAGCGAAGATGGTTCCGTTTGCCGGGTGGGAGATGCCGCTCAGCTATCCGGGCGGGATTCTGGCGGAGGTCCGGGCGGTCCGGAAGACGGCCGGGATGTTCGATGTGTCCCACATGGCCCGGCTCCGCTTTTCCGGCATCGGCGCTGTTCCCTTTCTCGACACCGTATTGAGCGCCGATGTCGCGGGCCTGAAAGTGGGCCGCTCCAGGTATCACGTGATCTGCGACGAAGACGGCGGGATCATCGATGACGCCCTCGTCTATCGCATAGCCGAACAAGAGTGTCTGTTGGTAGTCAACTCCGGCAATGCCGACGACGTAGTCGAGTGGCTCAGACCGCGAATTGAAGCCCACGGCATGGTCGAGATGTTCAACTACACGGAGCAGATCGGCATGATCGCAGTCCAGGGACCCGAGGCGGTGGCCATCCTGGACCGACTGTCCGATACGCCGCTTTCGGCTATCCGGCCATTTCGCATCGGCGACGCCACCATTGCCGGCGCCCGATTGCGGGCCGCCCGGACGGGTTACACGGGTGAGGACGGCTTTGAGCTGATGCCGCCAAGAGAGTCGATGCTCGCGCTCTGGGATGCGTTGAAGGACGCGGGCGTCGAGCCGTGCGGTCTGGGGTCGAGAGACGTCCTGCGGCTGGAGGCGGGATTCATGCTTCACGGAACCGACATAACACGGGACAACGACCCGTATGAAGCTGGACTGGACCGGTTTGTCCATATCGGCAGTCCCGGCTATTTGGCGCATGACGCCTTATCCCGAATACGGACGCGGGGAACGAAACGGATCATGGTTGGATTCCAGATGGTAGGACGTGGAATTCCCCGCCACGGGCAGGAGATTTTGAGTGACGGACAGCCGGTTGGAATCGTGACTTCAGGCACCCACTCACCCACGCTTGACGCAAATATAGGCATGGGCTACGTTGACCGCAGATTTTCCACCAAAGCAAGCCGCTTTGAGATCGATGTGCGCGGCAGGTTCATCGAAGCAGAAGTAGTGCCGCTGCCTTTCTATTCAGCGAGACGATAAACAAACAGACGCGCGCTCCTCTATCGCACTTTTGGCCGACGGGCAGCAGGCGGCCCAGCGACGCAGAGCCGGAACCAGAGACAAATACATGACACCCGACGACCGCAGATATTCCAAAGAACACGAGTGGACTCAACTTGATGGCAGCGTAGCGACTATCGGCATAACGCAATTCGCCACTGAGTCGCTGGGCGACGTGGTGTTCGTTGACCTCCCGGAAGTTGGGTCTGAAGTCAGCCAGTTCGGCAAGTTCGGAGAGATAGAGTCGGTCAAGGCCGTGAGCGACCTCTTTTCGCCGGTCTCCGGGACGATCGTGGCACGTAACGATGCGGTGATCGAAAATCCCGAGATCGTCAACGGCGAGCCATACGATGACGGGTGGCTGCTGAAGGTCGAGATGGCGGACGCGTCCGCAGTCGACGGCCTGATGAGCGCTGCCGAGTACGACGCTCTCACGGCGGAGTCCTGATGAACCGGATCAGAACGAGAGCGGCGAGTTGACGTTGGATAGGCCGCGTGGCGCGCCATCTACGTTCATTCCCAATACCGATGCCGACCAGGAATCGATGCTCCGAGCCATCGGCGTCGATAGCTTTGAAGAGCTGGTCGCGGACGTTCCCAAAGACCATCGCTACCCATCGCTAAACCTTCCGCCCGCCGCCGCTGAGCTGGACCTGGTCCGCGAGATCGGGAGCATGGCGGGGCGGAACGCGATTCCCGGCGACTACGCCTGCTTCCTCGGGGCGGGTTCGTATCGGCACTACGTCCCCGCCGCGGCAAGGAAGATTGCCGGCCGGGGAGAGTTCATGACCTCCTACACGCCGTATCAGCCGGAGGTGGCGCAGGGGTCGCTGCAGGTGGCGTTCGAGTTCCAGACCATGGTCAGCCTGCTGTTGGGAATGGAGGTTGCCAACGCCGGTATGTACGACGGACCGACGGCATTCGCCGAGGCGGGGCTGATGGCGGCCCGACTGACGCGGCGCCAGAAGATAGTCGTCCTCGACACGGTCGGCACCCGCCACATCGAGGTGCTGCGCTCCTACTCCAGGTACCAGGGCATAGAGATCGTCACGCTATCGTCGGAGCAGCTCGATGTCCCGGAGGACGCGGCATGCGTCATGGTCCAGAGCCCTAACGCGCTCGGGGTGATCGAGGATATGGAGCGCGTCGCGACCATCGCTCACAACGTGGGGGCGCTGGCCGTCGCGTCGGTCAATCCGATGGCTCTCGCCATATTCAAATCACCCGGCGAGTGCGATGTCGATATCGCTACCGGCGAAGGGCAGCCGCTGGGCGTGCCGCTGGGGTTTGGCGGGCCGTATGTCGGCCTGTTCGCATGCAAGGACGCCCACAGGCGCCAGATGCCGGGGCGAATCGTCGGCAAAACCACCGACACCAACGGCGCGACGGGCTACGTGCTTACGCTGCAGACGCGGGAGCAGCACATACGGCGGGAGCGAGCCACGTCGAATATCTGTACGAGCACTCAGCTCATCGCGCTGATGGTTGCTGCGTACGTGGCCATTATGGGCAGGCAAGGACTGCGCCAGACGGCTGAACTCTGCTATCACAAAGCCCACTACGCGGCGGATGAGATAGCGAAGCTGCCGGGTTATGCGACGCCCGTTGCCGGAGCCTTCTTCAACGAGTTCGTCGTGACCGGCCCGAAACCGCCAGATGCGATTTTGCAGGCCCTGCTCGAGCGCAAGATCATCGGCGGTCAAGACGTGAGCGATCGGGTCTTCGGCGGAATCCTGTTCTGCGCGACTGAGATGAACAGCCGGGCGGAGATCGACGGCCTGGTATCGGCCCTGGCAGATATCGGCGGTGCGGC
>JADFHP010000019.1 GCA_022567135.1 Chloroflexota bacterium | reverse complement strand
CGGGTTGATCGCGATGCCGCGTTAGGTGACGCACACGTCGATCAGCTGGCCGGGGCCGCAGAGGGTGGTGACGCGATCGACGATGACCGGGATGCGGTCGCGGAGGCTGGGTATGGGCAAGATCGTACAGCGGGCGGCCAGGCAGTTCTGCCAGCCGCCGATCCCGTGCAGCAGCCGCCCATCCGAGTGCGTCACCACGTTGGCGTTGAAGTCGATGTCGACCTCGGTCGCGCCCAGCACCACCACGTCCAGCATGGAGGCGAAATTCCCCTTGCCGTGAAAATTATACGAGGTGAAGGGCGAGGTGGGCACGTGGCGCGGGTCGCAGGCGATCGAGTGCACCGCGTCCAGGTCGAAGGTATTGCAGGCTATTATCGCATCGGGATCCAGGTAGGGCTGACGCGTTCCCGCCTTGAAGACGTTGACCAGCGGCAGGGGGTCGCGTTCGCGGAGGTAGGTTCCACCGGGTAGTTGGTAGAGCATAGCCACGTTTTTTCGGGTGGGCCAATCCAATTCCAAGCGGGTCTGCGGGTGGATGATGGCTGCCAAGGTGGCCAAGGGTAACCCCGGGGCGGTGTGTCCGGTTTCGGTCTTGATGGCGGTCACGAATTGACCCGGTCGTTGAACCATGTCGCGGGCTATGATGGCCCCATGTCGAAGGCGTCGACCCAGCGGCGACACCACTCGTCGTGGTCGGTCAGGACGCTGTCCGGGCTGCTGGCACTGCGCACGACGAAGTCTGGATGGCCGGTCCTCCCCGTGTGCTGGCCCGTCGGTTGGTAGCGCAGGTCGAGCGACCAGCGACATCGATTCGAGGTGTTGGGACGAGACCGATGCGGGGTGAAGCGACTCATGAACACAACATCGCCCTGCCGGCAGTCCATGATTACGGGCTCGGATTGCGGCATCAGCTCGGGCACGATGGTGGTGCCTCCCTCGCTCTTGTGAGCGAGATAGCCGCGCTCGACCACGCCGGGCAGAACTTCCATGCAACCCATCTCCGCCGTGGCCTCTCCCAGAGGCAGCCAGCAGGTGATGATCTCGGAGGCCTCGGCCTCCGCCATCATCACTGCCGCATCCTGGTGCCAGGGAGCATTGTGAAAAGACGGTCCCGTGTGCTCCTCGTACGCATCGGGCGGTTTGGCCCGCAGATGCTGAATCGGGTTGCAGGTGATTTCCTCGCCCAGCAGCGATTCCACGGCGTCCAGCAGGGGCTTAAGCGATTCCACGGCGTCCAGCAGCGGGCTGGTCCAGAACGCAGTGGCGTGCTGGACGCCCTTCTGTGGCAGTGAGAAATCGAAATACTGGGAGTGCACCTTGCCGGAGTCGACGTAGATCTGACTGAGCCGCTTGCCGAAAGGCAGATCCTCGTATTTCGACTCGATCTCGCCTGCCTCAAACAGCTCATCGGCGAGGGCGTCGAGAACGCCATCGTACTCGGCGATTATCGGGTCGAGATCGGTCTCAGGATCGAGCACGTCTTTGACCAGCAGATAGCCCTGCTCATCGAACTGTTCGACCTGTTCCGGCGACAGCGAACCACCCATGATGGCGTCCTCCAGGCAAACTCCCGGCTGGCCTGCGTTCGGCTGGCGGCTGACCGGCACTCTAGTTTGCGAAGCATGGTATTCGTGCCCAGTGCGTCCGTAAAGAACGTTTCGTGGCAATTCGTTAGTGCTGATCCCTCGATAGCCCTCTCGCCCACCCCCCGCCACACGCCCCTTGCCAAAACTCCCAATCCACGCTAATATCAGAACATACGTTCTAGAACACCGACACCGCGTACCCGCCCCAAACCGGCGGGCAGCAAATTTCACCCCCAGGAGAGCCTATCGGAAGATATTTATCGGTTGGCCCAGCCCATCCTCACCCAAACCGAGGAACGGCCCAGACCACATGAACGGACCCACGGAGGGCGATACGTCGTTGCATAAAGCCGATGACGCATGTGTCCCAATGTAGTCCACTGGTCTGGTCGGCGAAACCCCTCGCTCCAGATGCGCGGGAACGCCCCATGAGGCGTTTCAAGTGAATAGAGAGCTCTGGTACCAGTTACACATATGCGCTCGAAACGCCCGCCTCTTGCGGACCGGCCGGCGCAACCAATAATGCCCGCGCTGCGCACCCGCATCGGGCGGACCCCCTGAGGGGTTTTCATCAAGCAGCCCGGAAGTGGGGAGCTCAACGCCCCGCAAACCAGATACGCGTGCTCCGCGACATCCCATCGCAGAGTATCGATACACGATCAGGGGATGTAACGGCAGAGGCAGCCGTCCGAACAAGCCTCAAAAACTCGGGGTTTCGCCGATGAGCCAGCCACCCGCGTCTCTGCGCGTTCGAGCGCAGTTCATCCCGATCCCAATCGGGTCGCCACTCACCCCCGCTCCGCCATCACCTCCCGCAGGTCCGGTGGCCTGACGTCCGTGCGGCGGCGCAGCTCCGGCCAGATCAGCGCCGCGATGCTCAGGACGATCAGACCCTCGATAGCTATAACCATCACAGCCATTGGCGCTCCCCACAGCAATGCCAGCAACCCCACGTGCAGGATCCCCAGCGGCCCCGTGCCGATGCTCACCGAAAGCGCGCCCATCACCCGCGACCGCATCTCCGGCGGCGTCGCCATCATCACCAGCGTGCTCTGCATAGTTCCGAAGCCGGCGATGCCGACCCCGCCGATGAAGATGATGGGCAGCGAAAGCGCGAACCAGTCGGACAGGGAGAACAGCAGTACCGACACCAGAAACAGGAACGAGCCGTACAGGTAGATTCGCGTATATTTCAGCGTCCCGGCATGGGTGGCTATCGTGAGAGCGGTTATCAGAGCGCCGAGACCCTCCGCAGACGCGAGGACGCCGATCAACACCGGGCTCAGGCCAAGCTCATCCCTGCCGATCACCGGCACCATGGCCACGTACGGGAATCCGAATATGTTCACCATGATCGTCACGGCGAGTATGCCGACGACTACGCGCCGCGAGCGAATGTAGCCGAACCCGCTGCGCAGGTTTCCGACAAAGCTGAGGCCCTTCGTCGGGGACGCCCCCTGCACGTATGAGACCGGTATCGCCGTCACGAACGCTGCGAGGTAGAACCCCGCGCCAACGAAGAAGACGCCCTCCAGGTCAAGATACTGGAGCAACACGCCGCCGAGCGTCGGGCCCAGCATGCGGGTGGCGTTGACGGTGGCCGAGTCGAGCCCCATCGCCAGCCCCACCCGGTCCATCCCGGCGACCTCGCCCATCATCGTCCGGCGCACGGGAAACTCACTCGACCAGACGATGCCGCTGATGAAAATGCCGATCGCAAGGTGCCAGATCTCAAGCACGTCGGTCAGCGCCAGAACACCCATGATGATCGAGTTCGCGGCGAGGATGAGGAACCCGCCGACAAGCATCGTCTTCCGGTCGATCCTGTCGGCGACGACTCCCGCGACGGCCCCGAACAGGAACATCGGCAGCATGCGGAAGAACATCATCAACGCAACGATGAACGCGTCGCCCGTCTTGTCGAATACGAATACCGCGACGGCAAGGGTCTCGAGCCAGCGGATGGTTCCCGAGAATGACCCGGCTATCCAGAGCCGCCTGAAGTTGGGTTCGGAGATAAGCCCGGCGATGCCGCTGCGCCTGGCGCTGCCGACCGGGTCACCGCCAGCCGCGGCGCCAGAAGACGGCGCCTCGGGACGGGATGTAGCGTTATTCATCGCGCCGCCCAGAGTGACCTGGGTGGCCGGAGAGAGCAGAGCGTATGGCGCGGCCTGGCTGCCTGGACATCACTATGGCGACGATACGACCGCAGACACGCAGGCGGCAAGTGTGAATCAGCGCATCTGGATACCATTACCGGCGATCGGGCCCCGATCAGGGGTGACGGACGCAATGCGCACGGGCCGTCGAAGGCGGCCGTAACGAACGGCGCGGTAAGATCAGCGGACGCGGCGCTGTTTTTAGCCCCATTCAGGGACGCGGGTGCCCTTTATGTCGAATGCCCCCACCTCAAAACAAGCCCTGAAATACGGGCGGACCGGCCTGCTCCTGGTGAGCGCGATGATCGCGCTATCATCGATCGCGACCGTATGCGTGACGAGCGGCGGCATCGCCACGCTACGGTCCGACACGGTCGAGATTACGAACGACGCCGTGATCGAGGTCGACGCCGACGTCGCAACGATCAACGTCACGGCCATAAACGGCACCCAGCTCGAGGTCGAAGCCCAGCTCTTCAACGCAGAGCGAATCAACTACTTCATTGCACCGACAGGCGGCGTGCCTGCAACGAACGTCAAGATCCACGCGCTGATAGAAAAAGATTTGCGACTGCGGGCCAAGGCGGTCATCGACATCGGCGCCCCACCGGGGGCCAGTATCATTATCCGTTCGGGTCTCGGAAACGTCACAGTTTTCGGGACCCGCCAGGGCACAGTAACCGTCCTCACCGACAACGGCCAGATCACGGTCACCGGACCGGCCGCAAGCTACGATCTCGAGACAACCAACGGCAACATCAAAGGCATTGATCTTGCCGGGCCGATTCGTGCGAAGACGCGCAACGGCTCCATCAACGTCGAGGTAGATCTGCCGCCTGACTCCACTTCGACGATGGAGACGCGCATCGGCGACGTGAACATCACTCTGCCCGTCGAAGCCAGCGTAGACGTCTTCGGCGCCGTCAAAGTCGGCCGTATCGAGGCGCCTGAATTCGCCACGATTGGCGAGGCGGGCCACGAGGTGAAGGGCGTGCTCAGCGGCGGCGATGCCGAGTTGTATATGCAACTCAATAACGGGACCATCCGCCTCAAGATAGCTCCCTGATCCCGACATTGAACCCGGCGCTTCAGACAATCCTTGAAAACAGCTTCTTCATCCGCGTCACGATGACACGGCGGCGCTCCGGCACGCCCCGCACGATTGAAACGACATACGTCTGGGACGGCGCCGATAAGATCGTCATCTCCGGCTATCCGGGGCGGCGTGACTGGGTGGCGAACATGGGCGCCAACCCCGACGTGACGGTCCACACCGTGGAGGGCGATCACTGGTTCGAAATCTCTGCGACCGCCCGAGTGCTGCGCGATCGCAATGAGCGCGTGCCACATCTGATGGCGTTCATAGAACACTGGGCGGAGCGGCCTGGGTTCCCGCGGCGACGCTTCATGTTCGTGCTCAACATGATCAGGCTCAACCGGCGGCTGCACCTGCCCTGGTGGGGGCCGTTCTACTTCGTGCGAAAGATCTTCGACCAGATGCCCTGCGTGGAGATCACGCTGGCGGGAGAGCCGGTCGAACGGCTCGGCGGCCCGCCACCCTTGTCGGAACCGGAACACGGCCGGCCATAGCCGGATTTCTCTGGCCTGCATTGGGATAGGATCCGCTGTCGGCCGTTTCGGACGCGAACACCCCCGGTGGGTTGCGGGCGGGGCCGGCATATGACGTCGCGCCTAGTCCAGGATCACTTCGCGGCCCGTCCGGTGTGACTCCTCCGTCGCCTCGAAGACGCGGAGGACGTTGCGGCCGTGCTCCATGGGTATCGGCGAATCGGAATCGCCGCGCGCAACTGCCAGTGCGAAGTCGTTGAACTGGACCTTGAGCGAGTCGATCTCGTCGAACGGCACGCTCTCCCATTCGTTGTCCTTCTCCACCCAGACGCCAGTTACGCCTTTGCGGCCGTAGGCGCGGCGATGCTTCGCCTGGCCTTTTGTGAAGAAGTAGTCGGCGCCGTACTCGGTTATGCCGTGGACGAAGCCCATGCGGGTGATGGTGGCGGTCTTGCCGCTCTTCCAGCGCAGGAAATGCATGCCGCTGTCGTCGGCGTCCAGATCGGGGTGCGTGTAGTTGCTGGTGATGCCGCTCACCGAGTAGATATCGTCGCCGAGCAGCCAGATGAGGCGGTCGATCAGGTGCGTGCCGTCCATCTGGCCCATGCCGCCGCCCTGGGCGCCTACGAGCATCCACGGCGGCCGCTTCTGCGGCTCCAGGGGCTTCACCCACATGGCGTTGGCCATGACGACCTCGCCAAGATCGCCCGAGTCGATGATCTCCTTCATCTTGACGTTCTCGCCATAGTAGCGCTGTGTGTGTGCGGTCATCAGGAGCTTCCCGTTGGCCTTCGCCGCGGCGAGCATCTCGTCGCACTCCCTGACGTTGAGAGCCATCGGCTTCTCGAGATAAACGTGCTTGCCGGCGTTCACACAATCGATAGCGGCCTGGTGATGCAGCCAGTGTGGCAGTGTGCCCACGACGATGTCGATATCGTCCCGGTCGAGGATGTCCTGGTAGCCGGCAACGAACTCGATGTCCGGATGCTCGGTCTTCAGGTCTGCGACCTGCTCCTCGCGCGGCTCAGCCACGACGAGGACTACGGCATCGTCGGCCGCTCTGACGACATTGATGTAATTCCCGCCGATTCTTCCGGTGCCAAGTATGGCCACACCCAGTGTCATGTTCTTGTCCTCTGCTGACGCGTCGCTATCTATGTAATGGAGCTTTCGCCCGGTGGCGACCGGCGACGCTGATTGTAATCACCCGGCGGGCCGAATTGGGTGGGTATGTCGGCTCATCCAAGCAGCAGCGCCCGTAACTCCGTAACGTGGTCGATCTGGTGGTCAGGCAGCGGGGTGCCATCCGTCCACTCCCGCCCGGCCTTCACCCACGCCGTCGGCATCCCGATTCCCTGCGCGCCCCGTATATCGGTGCGCGGGTTATCGCCTACGAACAGCGTACCTGAGGCATCGTGCCCGGCTTGCCTGACAGCCTCTTCGAACACCGCTGGCGACGGCTTCTGGTCGCCGGTCTCGGATGGCACGAGCGCAAACGGCGCGATGGCGTCGAGTCCAACTGTGGCCATCTTGCCGCGCTGGAACTTCGACTCGCCGTTGGTCAGGATGCCCCATGGCACGCCCGCCTCGGATAGCTCACCCAGAAAGCGATTGGCCTCCAGGTCCGGTTCGACCGCCGCGGCCATGCGACCGAAGAAGTGCTCAATCAGTTCGTGAATCGGCATGTCGAGTCCCGGCCATCGCCGTTTCAGCCGACCAAAATATTCGATCTTGTCGTTGTCGCCCCGGCCGTCCCATGCGATCATCAACGCTATCGCTTCTGGACGGTCGGTGCTATGAAGGCCGATGTTCCTATCGTAGAACTCCTCGACGTAGACCCGATATGCCCTCTGCCGGGAGATTAGCGTGTCGTCCATATCGAAGATGACCGCCTTATAGCGAGCGGCATCAGACATCGGCGGGGGAGCCGTCCTCGGCATTGACCGACGGCACATAACGCCTGTCATGCGTATCTTCGTTGAACGGCCGTGAGGCGATCACGTCTTCGTCCAAATCGATTCCGAGTCCCGGCTCAGTGGGCAGCTCGTAGAACCCGTCGGTGATCTTGAGCGGCTTCTTCTGCACATCGTCGTGCCAGGGCATGTCGCGCGCCGTCTCCAGGATCATGAAGTTTGGGATGGCCGCGCAGAGCTGGACGCTGGCGGCGCATGCGACCGGTCCGTTGGGGTTGTGCGGCGCCACCAGGATGTGCTCAGTCTCCGCAGCAGCGGCGATTCGCCTCAGCTCGGATATACCGCCGCCGTGGCAGATATCCGGCTGGATCACGTCGACGAGCCTTCTTGCTATCAGATCTTTGTATCCCCAGCGGAAATAGAGCCGCTCGCCGGTCGCCAGCTCCGTATGGAAGCCGGCATTGCGGACGAGTTGGAGTGAGTCCAGGTTCTCAGGCGGAACCGGCTCTTCGAAGAACTTCACGTTGAGATCTTCGATCGCAGCAATCTGCTTGATTGCCAGCGCGGGGCGTGACCGGCCGTGGTTATCGATCATGATGTCGACATCCGGACCGACCTCCCGCCGCATCACGCCGATCTTCTCGCGCAGTGCCTCCGGAATGCGGTTCTCGTTCACCTCATCGTCGCCGACTACCCAACCGCCGGTCTTGAATGCGGAAAACCCCTCGTCGACCAGTCCGCGGACGCCGGTCAGGTCCTGGGCGTGGGTATAAGCGCGGACCCTGTCCCGGACCTGCCCGCCGATCAGCTTGTAGACCGGCTGGCCATACACCTTGCCCGTGATGTCCCAGAGCGCCTGGTCGAGCGCGGAGATTGCGGAGCCGATCACCGGGCCACCCTTCCAGAAGCCGTGCCTGTACAGCGATTGCCAGAGCCGCTCCACCTGCGTGGGGTCACGGCCATCGATGCGAATGGATACATCGTGGATTGCCTGCGCCACAGCCCTTTCGTGGCGCTCGAGCGTGCCCTCGCCCCAGCCGTGGATGCCTTCGTCGGTTTCGATCTTGACGAATACCCACTGGCGGCGGCCGCCCTCCATCAGAAAGGTTTTTACGTCTGTGATCTTCAATTTAAACTCCAGAAAGCTGGCGTCAGACGTGCGGGATGATCTGGTCGGCGAAGATCTTCATTGACCGAAGTTCCTCGCTGAATGGGAACGTCGTCTGGATCTGCGTCACGCCTATTTCAGCGTAACGGCGGACGAGCTCAACTGCGCCCGCGGCCGTGCCGATGAACGCCCGCGCTCTCTTTTCGCGATATTCGTCTGGCGACATGCCATCGGCGGCCGAGACCCGGGCAAGCAGCCTTTCGACGTCGGCTTCGTCTTCGCCCACTACGAAGGTCATCATGTTGGTCTTGCGAATCCGATCGAAGCTGGAACCCTCTTCTTCGCAGTACTGCTCCAGCTTCTCCAGCAGCGCGGAATACTCTTCCGGATTGCGGGTACCGAGCATATTGACGGTATCGGCATAGCGCGCCATCGCCCTGAGCATGCGCGGCTTCGATCCTCCGATCAGAATGGGCGGGTGCGGAGACTGAACCGGCTTGGGAGCGGCGACCGCGTCCTCTACCGAATAGTAGCGGCCCTTGAAGGTGGTCCTTGGCTGGGTCCAGAGCCCCTTGATGATCTGGATCCCTTCCAGGAATCTGTCCACCCTCTCACCGGGGGTTGGGAACGGTATGCCGTACGCCTCGTACTCTATGTCCTTCCACCCGGCGCCAATGCCGAACTCGAGCCTGCCTCCGCTGATCAGATCGACGGACGCGGCGATCTTCGCCATGACCGCGGGGTGGCGGTAAGACATGCAGGTCACCAGAGAGCCGATGCGAATGTCCTTCACATCGGCCGCGAGCGCGGTGAGAAGAGTCCAGCAGTCGAGACAGTTGCGGTCGACGTCGTCACGGTTGAGCATGAAGTGGTCGGATGCCCAGATGGACGAGAAGCCGTGGGGCCTGCACTGGACGGCCAGTTCGCGTACCTGTTCATAGGTAAATCCGAACTGCGGCTCTATCTGCAGGCCAAAGTCGACCAAAGTTTTTTCTCTCACACCCCGATGGGAAGGTCCCAGTCGGCGCCATCACAGCGTTCCAATCGGCAGCGGCGCGGAGTCTAGCATAGGAACCGGCCGAATCTGGCGAATTCTCCGTGTCCCCCGCTGTGTGCCAGCACGCGGCCGTATTGGGGTGTGTGCAGTTACCCGCCGCACCAACATCTCCATAGACTCATGACTACGGGCAAAAGCAGGCAGAACGGACCGGAACTGCGCATTGCGTTTCGAGTGGAGCACAGACCGGTTCATACCCAGGGTAAATCCCCGGGTTACATGAGGACTACGATGGCTGGCCAGCTAATCGAATTTGACACCGGAAAACGTGTGGAACCAACACCGCGCTCCGGTAATATGACCATCCTGATCGTCGACGATCAGCCGGTATTCCGGGAGGTCGCACGGGCTCTGCTGGAGCGTGACGGCGACTTTGACGTCATCGCCGAAGCGGGCGGCGGCGAGGATGCCATCAACATGGTCGGCGAGGTCCAGCCAGACGTCGTCATCATGGACATTCAGATGTCGTCAATGAGCGGCATCGAGGCGACTCGAAAGATCCTGTCTGAACACCCGGACGCCAACGTGGTGCTGACGAGCATGACCGCCGAGACCGAGTACACGCGGCTGGTGACAGAGATCGGCGCTGTGGCGTTCATCGCCAAGCGCAATTTGAACGCTCTGAGTCTGCGTTCGGTTCTGGGAGGTCCATCGGACGCGCCACTGGCGGCCTAGTCGCCGGCTCAAGGCATGGGTAGCAAAAAGCCCGCACTCCGGTGCGGGCTTTTCTCTTAACGCCGGGACAGCCGTCCGGAACCTAGAACCGCAACTCCTCTTCTGAATCGATCTTAGCGGGATCAAGGTCCATTCCCATCCCGACGTGGTCAGGCACCTTGATCACCCCGTTCTCCGGCTTGACGGGATCGGCGAGGAAAAACTGGTGGATTCGGTTCCAGAGCACCAGGTACTCCTGGATCCAGGTAGTAGCCGGCGACTGTGATGCGCTGAAGTGGATGCCCGCGTTCGTAGAGTGGCCGTGCGGGATGACGCTGAGGTCGTAAACGGACGCGTATGCGGCGATTTTGAGCACCTCGCTCAGGCCGCCTGCCCAGTAGATATCGGGCTGCAGAATGTCGACGGCGTCCGCTTCGATGAAGCGTTTGAATCCCCACCGGGTGTACTCATGTTCGGCTCCCGAAAGCGGAAAAGGCACCGCTGCGCGAACCTGGGCGTAGGTGTCGATGCGGTCCGGCATCGCTACTTCCTCCAGCCAGCGCGGCCTGAACTCGGCGATCTCTTCGGCCATCCTGATCGCGTACTGATAGTCCCACGACTGCCACGCGTCCAGCATGATGTCGTCGTCTTGGCCCAGCGTCTCTCGCAGCGTGCGCACCAGTTCGGTGTTCTTCCTCACCCCGTCTGGACCGGAAGCCGGGCCATGGCGGAAGAACCACTTCTGCGCCCGGTACCCTTTCTCCTGATATTCCTTTGACCGCTCCGCCACGCGGCCCGGGTCTTCTACGTCGAAACCGAGCATCGAGGCATAGGCAGGCACCTCACTCCGAGTGGGACCGCCCAGCAGGCGGAACACGGGCTGATCGAGCCAGCGGCCTTTGAGGTCCCACAGGGCGCAATCGACGGCGCTGATCGCCATCATCACCTCGCCCTGGCGGCCATGCACCATGAGCCTGTGCATCTGGTCCCACAACAACTCCGTCGCACGCGGATCCTTGCCTTCCAGAATTGGCCGGAGTTGCTGGTCGATAATGTAGGCATGGAAGTCGGGGATCGGGCCGCCGATGCCGATAACGCCCTCATCCGTCTCGATCTGCACGAAGCAGGCTTCGACACGATAGTGGCCGTCGTCGATCTGATTGCCCGAGGCGTGGCTCCCGCCGGTCCGGTACTCGGGATAGATGTCGATGGGCATTACGAGCCGCTCTTCCCAGAGCGGGCCATCTGTCTCCATGACCCCGCTGACTTTGCGCAGGCGAATGTTCGTGATCTTCATCTTCAACTCCGAATGTGTGTGCCTGTTACGGGCGTTGGTGGCCGGCTCGCAAGTACCGGTGACGGTTCCAGATTCGCGATAGAAACTTGAACGGGAGCGCAACGATAGCGGCGTGATACGGTGCGGTCAATTTCAGCGCAGGGGCCATCGCGATCCGCCGCGTAGAAACCCACACCCCGTCGTGGGACTCTTCGCCTACTTGCCAGAACGCCTTCAAACCTAGACTCATTACGAGGAGACGCGCCCACTCACGCGATGCGGGAATTCTCGCGTGTGCGCCCAACGTGCATGGCGCATGAGTGCCGGGTTTATATATGGAGAGACTCAGGGGCTACGTCCCCGCCATACTCCGCCACCCGGTTGGCGGCGGAATGGCGACCATTGCGATCATCGCGATCGTGATTCTATTCGTTGGAACCGATATCCTCTCCAACGATTTCCTTGAAGACGTGAACCGCCAGCAATCGCAGCAGATCCTCCATCTCAGCGAGACACTCCATTACAGCGGCATCCTCTCCGGCGATAGAAATTCCGCCAGGGAAGAGTTAAGCGAGCTTGCCGATACCCCGACGTTCGACCGGTTCATCAGGCAGGCCATCTTCGGATTGAACATTGCCCGGCTCGATCTCTACGACCTGAACGGCAACCGGCTCTACAGTACCGATACAGTGTCATCGCCTGAGTCCGCGGCCGCCAGCACACCGTTCATTGAGGCGCGGCGCGGGGTCATGACCTCCACGGTACAAAAAGACGCGCTGATATCGGACGCCACCGGGCAGACCAGGACCACTGACGTTCTTGCCACGTACGGGCTCATCGAGGATAGGGCGCCGGATGACCCGCGCGGCGGCCGCCCGATGGCAGTGATCTCCATATACGGTGAGATCGGCGGCAATCTCGACTCTATACGAACGACGATCTGGTACATCGTGGGCGTGTTCTTCGGTGGCCTTGCCATTATTTTTTTCGTCGTATACAGAGTCTCGGAAGCATCTCGCAAGCGCCTGCAGGACGCCAACGACTTGCTGCAGCAGCAATACATGGCGGTCAGGGAGTCGCGTGAGCGAATGCTGGCCGCAGACGAAGCAGCCAAGCGGGCCATCGCAGAGGAGTTGCACGGCGCTGTTCAGACCAAACTCTATGCCGTGTGGATGAAGCTGGGCCTCGCGGCGCAGGAAATCCGTGATTCCGCAGCCGGCCAGGACCAGATCGTGGATGCGATCGCGGCCGAGGTCGACAACATTCGCGAAGAGGACATACGGCAACTGTCCCACCGCCTCCACCCTGGAATCATTCGCGTCGGCGCCCTGGCCGGACTACGATCGCTGCGGGACTATTACGAGCAACTGATTCCCGTCGAACTGAACGTGGGACCTGAAGCAGAAGCGCTCGAACAGGCGGGAATTTCCGACATACCGGAAAAACTCCGGCTCGCCGCCTATCGCATCACAGAACTCGCCCTCGGCAATGTTCTCAAACATGCCCGGGCCACCAGTACGACGATCGGGTGGGATTACCGGCCCGGCGAAGCTGAGCTGGTGCTGACCATCAGCGACAACGGCCTTGGATTCGATGAGCCAGATGCCAGCATGGCAGCTGAAGCCACTGGAATAGGACTGACGACCATCAATGACTATGCAGACGCCCTCGGGGGGAGTCTGGACATCAACTCCAGACCCGGCGAGGGTACCCGGGTAACCGTCCGATTCCCATATAGACAGGCGGGTTCGGACGATCGGGGAGGCGGGACGATAACGGAAGAGGCTCCGAGCGGGGGATCAGCGGAGCCCGCCAGCACGGTTCAGAGACTGGCGCACAACGCCGGAAGCCTGGCCGGGGAGAGCGGCAATGACTGATCAGTTGAGCGTGCTCGTGGTTGATGACCAGTCGCTGTTCAGAGAGATCGCACATAACATGTTTGAGGTGTCCGATGAGTTCACGGTTATCGCAGAGGCCGAGGATGGCGTAAGCGCCATCGCGGCTTACGAGAGAACCCGGCCGGATCTCGTGCTCATGGACATTCAGATGGCGCGAATGAACGGGCTGGATGCAGCGCGCGAAATATTACGGACGGATCCCGATGCCTCAGTAGTGCTCATCAGCATGAAGGCCGACCCGGAGTACAGCCGGATCGCGGACGAGATGGGTGCCATCGGATTCGTGGCGAAACGGGATTTGAGGCCGTCTTCCCTCAAAATTTTGATCGATAAACGGCGCTCCAGGTCGAACGCCGCGTAGATCAGTACAGAGAGCAAACGAAAGGGCCCGGCAAAAATGCCGGGCCCTTCTACTATGGCCCCTGAACGGGGGAGATAAGCCAGTCCGCCGAGTCGCGGTTACTGTAGCCGCATCACCGTTCTGAGGGCCGGGGGAGTGGTGCGGTCCACTTGAATGATGGCGCCGCGAGCCGGCTTCATCTCGATGCTGAAGCCGGTGTTCGTAGACAGTATCTTCGCTGTAATGTCGACTCCGCCATCGCCGCCCTGACCGTCACCCGTGCCGTTCATTACGGCCACCGAAGAAGTCGCCCCTACCGACACCGATGTATCCAGGTCCAGCAGCCAGATTGTGATCTCGGCCGCTTCACCGACTTCCAGGAGGGTGTCGCCGTTGTTGGCGCCAACAAATTTAACCGTCCACGGAACGTCTGAGAGATACTGCTCCTCATCCGTGTAGGAGAGCACAGTAACGTAATCAGCGCCTGAGACCAGGTCAGGGTCGGTTCCGGCATCGTTAGCCGTGTACGGGGGCGTCAGGTCCACAGGCTCACCGCCAACCGCGTTGGCAACGGTGAAGCTGATTTTGAAGATGCCAGGGTTATTGGCTGAATCATAGCCGCGGAATGCTCGAGCACTGCCCTTCGGCAGCAGTGTTGATCTCGTGTCCTGCAGTCCAGCAGCGATGGTCTGCTTGCTCCGCTCTGAAGCGAAGACACCGCTGGAGAGAATCGTAAAGGCGAATACGGACGCCACGACTACGAAGGCGATCAAGATGATCGCGGTTTCTAGTCCCGTGATGCCCCGTTGGCTCCTATTTTGATGTTCCATATCCGTGTACGCATTCATCATGGAGTCGCGCATTTCAGTCACGCTCCTTTCATCCTGTTCCGGGATTTTCGTTCCGGCCATAGTCATTTTGGGCAACGGTAGAGCGCTGAACTCTGCCTGCCGCCCGTTTCGTTTGCGTACCGCCTCTGCGGTCCGCTCTGTTCCTGATCAACTCACGCTGTTTCCACTTGTGGTTGTTTCGTTCAGGTAAATAAGGGTTGCCTTGACCCGAGGATCGGTCGGCCCGTCGACGGTGATGTTGAGGTCCTGGTACACAAGCGCGGCAAGCCTGGCCAGCGACGCTGAATCGATACCCATCTGATCGGAGATAGCAACGTCCGAATAGCCCGCTGCGATCTTCTCCAGCACCATCAACTGCTGCTGCGTCAGCCTTTCCAGCACGGAGCGAGACCGGGGCTTGAGCGATTCGAGCAGGGCCGGATCAATGGTCACCAGGCCCCACGAAGAGCCTTCAATCGCCCTGACCAGGGCATCCTTGTCCCGCAGGCTCTGCTTGAGCATGTATGACCACCCTGCGGCACGGCTCTCAGGCAGGCTCGCCAGGTACTCCTTCTCACGGTGCATCGAGAGGATCACGATCCCTACCGTGGGATTGGCCGCCTTGATCTGGTGCGCCGCCCTGATGCCGTCCGGCTCGCTTCCAAGCTCAATGTCCATCAGGACCACGTCCGGAAGCGTCTCTTCGGCAACTTCTATGGCGTCGATGCCGTTGTCGACGGCGCCGACTACCTGAATCTGGTCGTAAGAGCCGAGAGTCGTCTTCAAAAGATCGCGAAACAACGGTTCGTCTTCCACGATGAGTACCTTGGTAGAACCGGGACGGAAAGAGCTGACGGCCGATTCCGGACGCTGCTCTTTGCCGTTTGACTGGTGGTCTGCCATTTGCCTAACCACTCCCATCCGCCTGAGGCGGATCGCGCTGCTGTGCTGGCGTTGCCTGGAATGCCCCTGGCAACCGCTGTACAACTCAATAATGGCGCGCGCGCATAGATGGCGGGAGTAACTAGTGGGTCAGAGGGCGAGAACCGGTGGTTCGGGCTGAGTGCGCCGGGAGGATCACCGGGCGAGCCGATTGGCTCAAGTCATCAAGTGATCAGAAGAACAGAGGACGGGCGATTTCTCTAGATCAAGCCCTTTATCTGCGCCTCGGCAACGGCATGCGCCCGGTTGTTCACGCCGAGCTTATCAAACACATTGCGAAGTTCCCGCTTCACCGTTGCCGGGCTCATGAACAGGGCATCGGAGATCGAGCGGGTGGTTTCGCCGACTGCCACCAATTTGAGGACATCGCGCTGACGCTCGGTGATGGCGCCGTCGCCATCGCCATTGTGTAGATCCTTGAATCGCTGAATCAGCATCGCATTCAGGGAACTGGACAGTGGTGATCCGCCGGCGGCAGCCTCTTTGACTGCGCGTATCAGCTCGTCCTGCTCTGCGCGCTTCAACAAATAGCCCACCGCGCCGGCTTCCAGTGCCGGTATCACGTAGCCTTCGCCGAAGCTGCTCAGGATGATAACCCGCAAATGCGGGTAACGTTCGAGCATCCTTCGTGTCACCTCAATGCCGTCAATTCCCGGCAGCATCATGTCGCAGAGGACCACCTCAGCGCGTGAAAGCTCCGGCATGCCTACTGCGTCTTCGCCACTATTGGATTCACCGATGACCTTGATATCACCGTCTACTTCGAGCAATCGCCGAGTTCCCTCCCGCACCACCTGGTGGTCTTCGACCAGGAATACCCGCAGGGGGTTCGAATCATCACGGTCTATCTGGCCCGTTACGGGCGCGGACTGAACTTCCGCGACAGTCGTCGCGGGCGCGGCATTGGGCCCTCCGGGGAGAGCGTTGAGGGCCGTCGTGCCGGTGAGTCTCGATTCAGTGGCCACTATCGATGACCGTCCTTTCAACCTTCGCACTGGCGAAGATATCCATTCGTCTCCTTAGATCATCAAGAGTGAACGGCTTTTTGAGTAGCGTGTTACCCGTACTCTCGATGAAGGTTTTTACCTCCGTAGAGGCGCTGTCTCCACTTACGAAAAGCACGCGCTCTGCCAGGTCCGGACGAATACTTTGGATGCACCGGTATACCTCTGGACCGCCCAGGCCCGGCATCTTTATATCCAGTAGTATCGCGTCGTATTCACCGGTATATATGAGCTTCAGAGCCTCTGCTCCATCGGACGCAGTATCCACATCATGCCCGGCTCCGCCAAGTGCCCTGACCATCAGCTCTACAAGAGCTGGCTCATCGTCGACAACCAGGATCCGCAACATGGCGTTTCGAGGCTCTACCGACTCCACCATCAGGTCCAGTTCGTCATCATCCTCCGTCGGTTTCAGTACGGGAATCTCGATGGTGAACGTCGCGCCGCGGCCATCTCGGCTGTTCACGGTGAGCGACCCGCCATGAGCTTCGACGATGTTCTTGCAGATGCTGAGGCCCAGCCCGGTTCCCTTGCCGACCGGCTTCGTGGTAAAGAAGGGCTCAAATACTCGGGGAACTACATCTGGCGGGATTCCCGGCCCATCGTCGGCAAAACTGATTCTGATCTTCTCCCCGACCTCAACGACACCTACGGTGATGGTTCCGTGGCCCTTGAAATCGGAAATCGCATGGATCCCGTTGTTGAGGATGTTCAGAAATACCTGCTGCAGTTTGTGCAGGTCACCAACCGTATCCGGGGTGGCGTCGTCGAAATAGGTGACGACTTCAATGTTATTGACGCGGCACTCATACTGCCGCAGATCGAGCACCCGCTGCACGGCCCCAGCCGGGTTGAACAACTTGTGCTCGTGGGGCCTGCGACGGGCGAACAAGAGCAGGTTGTCGATAATCCGTCCGGCGCGCCGCGCCTCGGTAGCGATGGCTTCAACGTCTCTCCTCACGCCCGGCTCCATCTCCTGCCCGAGCGTAAGCTGGGAGAAGCCGAGGATGGCCGTGAGCGGGTTATTCAACTCGTGCGCTACTGACGCGGTCATCTCGCCAATTGCGACCAGCCTGCTGCTCTCCAGGAGTTGCGTCTCACGGAGCCGAAGTTCGGTTAGCTCGTCGATGGTGACGAGAACGAGTGGCAGTTCATCGGGTCCGGTAAGCGGTAGCGCCGAAAGGCGGAACTCACGACGGTTTACCGTCGAGTCTTCCGCAATCTGATCGACCGTGCCGCCAATGGCCATCTTTACGTCGATGCTGGCTTTGCCCGAAGATGCCACATCGCCGATGAGCGCCTTCATTCCTTCTGGGTTGAAGTATTCGCTGAGGCTCGCTCCTTCGGCAACTCCCGGGAACATGGCGAGGAAAGAGTCATTCGCGATCGAGATACGCAGTTCCGGATCCACAACCAGCAATGGATGATGGATGCTGGCAATCATCCGGGTCGTTAGCTCTCGGAGCCGGGTGAGTTCACTCTGGACTCGGCCCAGATCCGCATTCCGGTTCTCGTATCCCACCTCAGTTCGGCCCTTTTCTGTTCGTGCGGAGGCGCGGGATGCCGCCCCGTCGGGCGGGCGCCTGCCGGTTCTGGACTTTGCTGAAAGTTTTGTTCTGCCCATCATTCATTACCTGCCGGGCCGGCTAAATGCCGGTCTCGCAGAGCGACTATATGGCTCTGAACTCCTCAAGCAGACGATCGGCCTCTTCTGAAACCTGATCCATGGTCAGCTCCTCCAGGAACTCATCCAGCAAGCCTGCATCGCTGTCCGCGACATCACTCTCATCGGAAAAGATGTCCATGAGATCGCCGAGAACGTCACCGTCGTCACCTTCATCCGAAGCAGGAGCGGCTTTTTCATCGTCGCTATCGGACGATTCGGCCTTGGCGGGCTTGTCTTCGTCTGCATCTTCAGGCTTTACGTCGCCCGATTCCGTATCCTGATAGGCGGCATCCAGATCAATACCTTCTTTTGCTTCTTCGTCAGGCATCTGTCCTTCTCCTTATTTGTCCGTCCTGCCGCCGGGCCTGCCCTGCATGGGTCAGGGCCTTTCAGCGATGGTTGCGAAGATCGAATCCGCCATACCGGGAATCACGGCGATCATGAGTCCGGAAATAAACGTGACAATTGCGAAGCTGTAGGTCATCTTTAGCCAGTGGCCACCGCTAACCACGCTCATTACGAACCCATTGGCGAAGGTCATGATGAGGACCACGGACGTGGTCAGCAAGCCGAGAAATTCAAGGTCCAGCGTGGAAAACGAGCTGAGCCCAAGGGACGGGACGGAGCTGCTTGCCCCATCGGCACCATCTGCGGTTTCGGTAACTACGGTGTTGAGCTGGCTGGTGAAAAGTCCCATCACGTGGACGATGAAAACCATCAGCCCAACGATGGAGGCGTGCAGCAGGGGCACCAGGTAGCCGAAGCCGGACGCGACGAGGGACCGCTTTTCTCGAAGCAGAACGATCTGTTGCGCGAAAAATGAGGCTCCACCACCAATATCGTCGGCGTCTCCACCCGCCGTGATGCCGTGGACGAATATCTGGGTCGTGCGATCGATCAATTCACTGCCGCAGTCTTCCACGAATCGCTGCCAGCACAAGTCTGATTTGATGCCCGCTTTAAGTCGCAACTCCAGCTTCCGAATGTCGGGCTCAAGCGCTTTCATCGAGCGGCGGTCGATTCGACCAAGACCCTCGTTCAGGGTCGTCCCAATGGCGGACGTGACGCCACCCAGGATCCGGACGAGAACGGCCATGTCCATGTCTCGCCTTGCCATGGTCCGTGCGTCCCCGCTCATGATGAAACCGGCGGGCAGAAGCGCGAGAGAGATGATGATCAAGGCCGGCCCCAGCCCGTATATGATGCCGACCAGCGCCGCCGCCACAGTCGCAGCGGGCACCAGCAGTTTGAAAAGCCTCATCGCCTGCTTCTGGGCCGGTGAACTGAGGCCTACGGTACGCGTGAAGGCCTCTTTCGGCGCGGATAGATAGATGATCCAGGCACCCAGGCTGATAGCAGATACAGCGGTGAACGAGACGAGCACCAGGAACATCGTGCTGACCTCGTAGATCATCATGGAGATGGTGGAGACAACAATGATCAGGCCCACCGAGACCACCAGCGCCGTGTAAGCGTCCGTCCACTTCTTCAGGGACTCCACGTCCCTGCCATACTTCTCGCTGTACTGTTCGGCAAGGACTTCTGCCTCACGGGAGAGAAAGGCCCCTTCATCCTCGCCCGAGGAGAGAGAGCCGGCGGTCCTGAGCAGGAATTGCGATATGTCCCACTTGTCGGTGCGCTCCGCCACCATGGTGCATGCCTGCGCGTAGTCAAGGCCCAGTTTGGAAGCAAGCGTCTGCACATCCTTGAAATAGGGCGTCGACACCAGGTTCATCGCTGCTGCCTTCTCGAAGAGAAGATCACGAGAGACCCTGGCCATGGCCATGGACGCCATGTACTGAACCTGCATCAGGAGATCAAAGTAGAGTTGGCGGTCATCCGTGGTCTTCTTCTGAAGGTTATTGGCGACCTCCTTCGGGATGTCGGAGGTGCTGGTCTCTTGCCGCCGCAGGATGCGGCTTGCCACGCCCAGCATCAGAAGATCCCTTCGCGGTTGGCCTTCGCCAGCAGTTTGAAGAGGGCGTCGAACCCAACGACTCCGCTATTTGCGAGCTTCTCAAGAACGCGCGCTCGCCGCTGCAGAAGCGAATAGATCTGGCGGCGCTTGGCAAACGGGTAGCCCCGCATGACGGCGATCTTCTGCTCGAGCAGGTAGCTGTTCATGTTCCCGGTAAACTCGAACTTATCTTCGGCCGCATCCCACTTGAATGCCTCTACGAAAGAGAAAGACTGCGACTCGGAGTCGTAGCCGACGATCTCGTTGACGCTCACAGCCCGGCGTCCTTGCTTGCCGTTGGGCAGCCGGACGGCCGTCTGAATCACCACACAGTTGAGGTTATCTATGTACTGCTTCGGGATGTTTATCGGATGGCCGGTGAGACGCTGGATCAGTTTCTGGACACTAGACGCGTGGAACGTCGCCATGCAGGCGTGTCCGGTCTGCATCGCCTGGAAAGCGATGGCGCCTTCTTCACCTCGAATCTCACCGATGATGATCTCGTTTGGACGCTGACGAAGAGCAGCCTTCAGCAACTCGAACATGCCCACGCCGGAGTCGGGGTCACCCGCTTTGGGCTTGCGTGAGATCTCCCGAATCCAGTTCTGATGAGGCAGTTGGACTTCCGCCGTGTCTTCAATGGACACGATCTTGGCTGTCGGATGGATGAAGGTGGTCAGCGCGTTCATCAAGGTCGTCTTGCCCGATGCCGTCTCACCGGATATGAAGATGTTCAGCCCATCCTCGATGACAAGGGATAGATAACCGGCCATCTCCCAGCTCAGCGAGCCCCATTTCACGAGTTGCGTGATGCTGAGCGGCTCGTCAAACACCTTCCTGATGCTGAAGTTGCTTCCCCTGGCGGAGACGTCCTTTCCGTACACGATATTGATGCGGGAGCCGTCCGGCATCGTCGCGTCGACTACGGGCTGCCTGTAGGTGACCGGCTTCTTGATTCGCTCGGAGAGTCTGATCACGTACTCGTCAAGCTCGTCGAACGACGAAAATCCGAAACTCGTTCTCAAGCTGCCGAATATCTTGTGCTCAACGAAGAGGACGCCGACTCCGCTGCAGCTGATGTCCTCAATATGAGGGTCGAATATCAGCGGCTGCAAAACGCCGACGCCGGCCTTGTCCTTCAAGATGCGGTACTTGAGCGCCAGGGCCTCGCTTTCGGGCAGATTCCACTTATTCAGGAAATCAGATCCGCCTCCATTTTTCTTCAGCGACTTCATAGAAAATTTTGAGAACGGCTTCAGCAGAGCGGCTTTGCCTGACTTCTGGAACGCTCCGCCTACCGTCTTCCCGTAAATCTGGTCTAACGCACCATCCAGAGCGTCGCGAAGATCCTCGTCAGTGCGAACCGAGGCGAACATATCGCTGAAGTCCAGCAATAGTCCCTCCACCTCTTCCATGAGGTCGCTAATGTCGGGATGCTCAAATTGCGGCTCAATGCCGATGTAGAAATCCCTGACCTTTTCCGGGTCTGAGAGAATGTGCGTATACAGCCCGTTGAGCGTCGGATAGATGATGTTGAGGTGCTCTTGCTCTCCATCATTCTTGCTCAGATCCTCCGTAAAGCCGGGCGCTCCGATCTCATCCACAGGAAGTCCGTGCAGGTAGTGCAAGAGGTGCAAATCCGCACCCGCGCGATCCTGCAGTGAACTCGGCAGACTCTTGAAGAACTTTGACTTTAGCGGGTTCTTCAGGAGGTCCTTGTCGGGCTCTTTCAGTTCAAATGGATAGATCGTAAATGGCACGATTCTGACTCTTTCTCCTTATGCCTTGGCTTTGGAGATCGGGATGATCCGCATGCCCATGTTTGGCTCGACGTCGAAGGTGATGATGTTTCCTGTGGTCTTGGACGCACCCCGGATTTTGGACACTTCGAGGATCTTCACCAACACGTCGCCAACCTCCTCGACGCGCAGGCTCAGGTGGGCGTCGCACATGGACCGGAGTCGTGCCAGGGCAGAGTTGTCGAACGCATACGAGTTGGCCACGTTGATCACCGTGCGCCCGTCTGAGCAGATTTCACGGCACTCTTCGAAGTAGGCGAGCGTGGCGTCCGAGGATGTGTGTGTGACGAACGTGGTTAGCGAGTCGACAACGATCAGATCGCTGGTGCGATCTGCCCTCATCGAGTCCAGGAGCATGTCGAATATCTGCTCAGCCTTTAGGCCGGAACGCTGGGTGGAGACTTCAAGGACCTTGAGCCTGCGGAGCAACATGAAATCAAGAATGTCCAGCGAGAGACTGGCCATCTGCCGGATGAAGCTTTTGACCGTGTTCTCGGACGTGTATAGAGTGACTGTGGCGCCATCGTGCAGCGAGCCCCAGATCATCTGCTGCACGACCACAGATTTTCCGGAGTCGGACTGCCCTTCCACCAGCGTCAGAGAGCCGGATGGGATGCCACCACCCATCTTTCCGTCGATCTCAGAGTTGCCTGTCGAGATCGTTTTAGAGAACTTTGCGCCCGGTGCTTCAATCATTTGCGCGCTCCTTCATACGCCCCAGGGAGCCGCCCAAAGGATGGGCCGCTGCCTCGCTTGCTGTAAAAGTGCTGTTTCATCGTGAGAATCAATTTGTGAACTGGACCGACATCGTCACGCCAGAATCGGTGCTCAGGGCCAGCGAGTTTGTGCTTGGTGTTGAAATGGCGGTGGCGAGTTTGGCGTTTATGATCATCTCCTCACTTGAGTCCAAAATGTCCCTTCCAAACTCCTCCGACTCAGACTCAGACGCGTCCAGGTAGATTCCTTCCACCAGCCACTCGTCGTTACCGAGAGAGGCAGAGGTTGTGTAAGTGAGATGGATTACCTCTAACCCGGTTGAACTCGGTGATGAGTCGTAAGCCAGGATCAGGTCCCAGTCCTCGGTGACGCGCAATGACGTCTCACCGTCGTTTCGAACGGTCATCGAGATTCCCAAACCACCGTCTGTCACATCCACCAAAATTGCCGACATCTCCGTTCCTGCTACCGTGCCGGATACCTCCCGGACGAACTTGACGGCGTCCGCAACATCAAGCTGCGGTCCCAACGCGCCCTGCACGAGGGTCGCCGTGCCGGCGATGATGCCGCCCAGGGTCAGCAGAGCCACTATCAGATTCGTCATCGTCTTCCGTTCCCGGCCTTCTCTCTTTATCTGCTTATCCGGCAGGTCCGCTGGTGGACCGGCTGGCCATACCTGCTTGCTCTCTCGTGTCTAACTTCGTGCGCCCTGTCCACCGTTCCTATCGCTAGGCGCTGAAAAATATCGTCGTCGGCTCGCCAACCGGAGGGGTCACGACGACCCGTCCTTTGCGGTCTACCTGCGCAGCCGGATTGAGCCTGAGCCGGATGACCATCTCTTCCATTGGATTCAGCACGTTCGCGTGGACTATCTCTTCGAGAGCCGAAGCGGCGTCTTTATAGATGGCGCGCAACATCCACCGGTTGTCGGCGGTAGTGTCGGAGAACGAAAGCCGCTTGATGACGAGCTCTTCGGAGTCGCTCCAGTACTCGACAGTGATGTTCCACTCATCGAAGTCCCCGTAATCCACGTTCCCCGTGTTCGAGATGGTTATGTCCACGTTGGTTCGGACGTCATCCCGCGAGACCTGCGCTCTCGTCGCCGCGACTCTTGCCTGGACGATCCCCGAGAGCGCAATTCCTTCATCGACAAGGGCGCGTGAAGTCGTTGCGTTGGAATCGAATAGCGAGCCCAACACAGCGAAAACCCCGGCGATCATGATCGCCAGCGCGATTACCGATACCAGTGCGTTGCCCAAATCAGATACCTTCCGCCGCTCTCACTCTTGTTATGTCCCGAAATAGTGCTGGGACGTAACACCGTTTGGCGTTATGACCTTTACGAAGTAACTTCCGGCCGGTTTGGTGCACGCAGATGGACATCCATCATCGAACGAAACTGTCACCTTGACAGTGGTACCAATGGACCATTCCGTATCGTCTTCAATCGTGAAATCCCAACTCGGATAGACAGACCCGGTGTCATCGAACGGGATGCGCGAGATGTCGCCCGCCTGGCCGAAGAAGACGTCCGTCTCGTTGACGGTGGCAATACGCGAATCGCCTACGTTCTTCACCCAGATGAAAAAGTCGAAGAGCGAGTTGCTATTCGTATCCACCCAGGAAGGAGTGGATGTAGCGCCCAGCTCAGCTACGACGTGAATTATTGAGATGTTCGTCCGTATCCGCTCATCAACCGTGCTGCTGGCAGACGACAACGCGCCTGTACTTCGTGTGATGGCTGGATATACCGCATTGATAATGGCAATGGCGCTGATGACCCCCGCAATCGTCAACAGCATCGTCGTGATTGCTTTATCTATTGCCGGCCCTCCAACTCATGCAGGGCCTTGCGGGTACCGGTTGAAACCAGATATGCACCAAGGACATCAACTCCGTTACACGTCCGCCCAAAATCTCCGCCGGCGTTGCGAACAACTCGCCGGTATCAACGATTCGCAGTCCTTCAGGTCGTTGCTCAGGCAGGCCTATGGAAGCAGGCCAGCTCCATCCTGAGGCAGTCCACCTAAAGGTTCGTCGTAGAGCATCGACATCAGCCGCTGGCTCTCCGACACCCGCTCGTCAAGTACGCCATCGATGGTTAGCATGGCCGCCACCACATCCCTGACCGGAACGCGTGTCTCATCGTTCCTGTCAAGTGCGCAGAGGCGCTTGACGATGTCTCTGGTCTCCTCGGTGATGCGCCCGGACATCGCGTAGATGTCCAGAATCACCATCACCCGATCTTTCCCAATGCGTTCGGTGTTCTTGTCCACCCACCGGATCAGGCTGATCAGGGTGATCATGTCCATGCCCGGATCTTTCCTCAAAATCTGCTGCACGGCCGCCGGCGTCGCCGCTTCAACCGGTATCGGCTCTGGCGGCGCAGGCTCTTCAGATACAGTTTCCTCTTGCGACGACGCCGGAGCCTCTGGCTCTTCTGTCACTTCAGGCTGGGTCTCTACAACTTCATCATCTTCAACTTCGATCTCGGCGATCTCATCGACCACGCCGTCATCATCGTCGTGCTCATCTTCATATTCTTCTTCGTACTCGCCGTCGTCGTACGGGTCCTCCCACATCCCATCCTCAAGAGGCTCATCTTCAACCTCAGCCACAGGCTGCGCCTCGGGTTCGGACTCGTACTCTTCCGGCTCGAGGTCAAGCTCGAGATCATCGTCGGCCGCTGCAGTGGCCTGGGGCGCCACGTCAAGCAGTTCCTCGTCCTCAAATTCGTCCCAATCATCGTCGTCCGCCGGTGGCGGCGCTGTTGCCGTAGCAGTGTCAGGCTCGAGGGCGCCTTCGGAGACTTCGCCATCGGTCTCGAGCAGGGACTCCAGGTCTGTCTCTCCACCCAGGTTGGTCTGTGCGGCCTGCGCGGTACGTTCCTGCCATGCCCTCACGAGACGAGCTTCGGCGGTGAATGGGTTTGTGAACTCCAGCACGTGCTCTCGTATATCCAACAGCGTCTGCTGAACCTGATTCTTGAGCAGGCTCAGTTCGCTTTCCAGGTTCTTTACCCGGGTCTCTTCAGGGCTTGCCACTATCGGGTGCTCCTCATGGGAGTAAGGGGGGACGATACCATCGACATTCTGCCGTCGGACCTGAAACGGTGGGGAGTCATGCTTCGGGTCATGGGTACCTTCGGGCGCGCTTCCGTCTGGCTGCCGCCAGGTGGCGTTGTACGCGCATTTTTACAGTCTGTCTCGTCTAGGCTAGGTCTTAGCCCGCGTCTTCAATACCGTGACCGCCGCAGAAGAACGTGTATCCACCCCTCTGGGGAGACCCTAGTGCAAACCGTCGCCCGATTGAGGGTTATCCCCCAGACCTTGCCGAGTGGATCATGAAGGTCGTTGGGGGGGTTCTGGCTCGGATCTTTGCGGCTTCGGGCCAGGCAGGCAAAGGCATCAGACTCCGAATTAACTGAAATGGGGGCGGAAGGCATGCTGCCGCTCCACCCCCTGGCCGCAGGTCTTTGCTGCGAATCAACTGATTAGTTCAGATCCATCACCGTGTCCAGCTGTGTCGGGAGCCGGCGCTTGATGTTCAGGACCGCGCCGCTTGGCGGTTGGATCTGGAGCGTGAACTCGTCACTGGCGATCAGGAAGGTATCGCTCGACGTGATCCCTCCGCCGCCGCCGCCGTCCCCGGAGCCGTCCATGTACGCGACCGAGCCAGCTGTGCCAATCGCGGTGCCGGTGACTCTGTCCAACAGCCATACAGTGATCTCTGCCTTCTCATTGTTCTCCAGCAGGTCATCACCGTCATTGTCTCCGAGGTAATTGACCGTGAACGGGAGATCATTGAACGCCTGATTCTTGTCAGTAAACGACACCACGGTCACCTGCTTCGCCCCGGAGATGATGTCCGGGTCGTTGGCTGCGTCGTCGGTGTCATATGACGGGGTCAGGTCAACCGGTTCGCCTGCCACCGCGTTGGAGAGTACCAGGCTCAGCTTGTAAATGGTGGACGTGCCACCCGTCAGCAAGCCTTTGTAAGCGATAATGGCCCCCCGGGGCTCGAGGGTGCTCTGTGCCTCCTTGATGCCGGAAAACACGGTGTCTTTGCTACGCTCACTCGAGAATATACCGGTGGACAACACTGTGAACGCGAACACGGAGGCCACGACCACAAATGCGATCAAGATGATCGCGGTTTCCAGTCCTGTGATGCCTCTCTGGCCCGTTAAAGAATCATCAGTCAATCTGTTCATCGGAAATTCCTCTTCCCAACCGTCACGCGTGCTCTGCAAGCACGCATGGTGGTGTTCTGTTGTCCGCACGACAGGAAAGGATCTTCAATCGGTGGAATCCGAACGCGCACCCCATCGGCCTGTCATGCGGAACCGACCGCTTCCAAGATAGGCGTCATCGCGCCGCCAGGCCCCGTGACTGACGCACAGTGGTTCGGGCATCACCCCCAACATCGAGTCCTAGAGGAATCACGCAGCGCCGGCTGGGTAATGCCCGCCACCATCACTGATTGCCGTTGGCCAGCGCGGATTTGCCTGCTACGGTCGAAAAGAAGAAGCCGGATTCGCAGGGAGCCGGTTTCTCGCAATTCGCTCATATCATGTTCTGGCCAGTTCAGGCTCATCACCGTGTCCAGGGATGATGGCAGCGTGCGAGTAAAGTTGAGCGTCGCACCCTTCGGCGGCTTGATCAGTACCGTGAACTGATTGTTCTTTGCCAGGACGGTGGCGGTCGAGGTCATGCCGCCGCTGGACATACAGGCAATCGAACCGGCCGTGTCAGTGGCGATGCCGTTTGTCCTGTTCAGGAGCCAGACCGTGATCTCTGCCTTCTCGTTAATCTCAAGGATGTCGTCACCATCGTCCTGGCCCGGTAATGAGACTGACCATGGAATGTCCGTGAGAGACTGGTTCTTGTCCATATAGTCCACGACCGTGACCTGGGCAGGGTTGGAGACGGCGCCAGGGTCGGTGCCGGAATCATCAGTCGTGAACGGCGGAGTCAGATCGATCGGCTGGCCGTTGAGTGACAGCGTCACGTCAAACGTAAGCTTGAACACCGTGGACGTGGAGTCAGACAGGACGCCCTTGTAGGCGATTACCGAAACCGCGAGGCGACATGGAGCTCTGGGCCTCCTCAAGGCCGGCGAAGATGGTCTCCTTGCCCCGTTCGGAGAAAATACTCCCGTCGATAGGACCGTAAGTGCAAACACCGATGCCGCCACTACGAATGCGATCGGGATGATGGCGGTCTCCAGGCCTGTTATGCCCTTCCGGCCCCGGGCGGGGCTGCCAGTCAATCTGTTCATCGGAGATTCCTCTTCCCCATCGTCTACGCACTCTTCGGACGCGCATCGCGGGATCTGATATCCCCCCACACGAATCGATCTCCAGCCATTTGGCGCCGATTCGTTTTACGGCGGGCTGTCGTGTGAGCAGTCTATTTTCACGATTGGCGGCGGCTGAGCCGTCATGAGCCCTGACCGTGGCAATGAAGGAGCCGGCTCCTTGCGAAGCCGGCTCTTTGCGATTTACCTGGGCCGTGAACTGCCTAGTTCAGGTTCATCACCGTGTCCAGCGATGATGGCAGTGTGCGAGTCAGGTTGAGCGTCGCACCCTTCGGCGGTTTGATCAGGACTGTGAACTGATTGTTCTTTGCCAGGACGGTGGAGCTCGAAGTCATGCCGCCACTGGACATGAAGGC
>JADFHP010000119.1 GCA_022567135.1 Chloroflexota bacterium | reverse complement strand
GGCGCCAAGGCGACGCTTGCGGGCCACACGGTCAAGCTGGTCTGCTTGCCGGAAGAGGTCGCGCTGATCAATGCCGAAGGCGCGCGGGTGCGCATGCCTGCACGGGGGGTTGACGGCCTTGTAGAACTCAACACGCAGGAGATGCCGGGCGATCTGTCAGCGGCGGGTCCGGGCGACGTCAATCCCGGAGACTACGATCTCATTGCGCTGGCGATGCAGGAGCCGCAGTACGGCGCCCCCGAGGTGAGCGATCTTTTGAGTCGGATTGCGGCATCCGGGAAGCCCTGCATGTCGATCATGAACATGCCGCCGCTTGCCTACCTGCGTCGCATCCCCGCCATTGACGCTGATGGCATCAGGGACAGCTATACGGACCCGAGCGTCTGGGACGGCTTCGACCCTGCGCTGATCACTCTCTGCAGCCCCGATCCCCAGGCGTTCCGTCCGCCGGACGAGAAGATAAACGTGCTCCAGGTGGGGCTGCCAACAAACTTCAAAGCGGCGCGATTCGATTCCGACGCCCACACGGCCATCCTGCGGCAGATGGAGTCGGACATCCAGGCGATTCGCTTCGATGCGAATGGCACTGAGGTTGAGCTGCCGGTCAAGCTCAGGGTGCACGAGTCGGTATTCACGCCGCTCGCCAAGTGGAGCATGTTGATGGCGGGGAATTACCGCTGCGTCCAGAAGGACGGCATGCGCCCGATCAAGGAGGCGGTGCATTCCGACCTTGAGGCATCGCAGGCGGTCTACGAGTGGGTCGTCGATCTCTGCGAGGCGCTGGGCGGCGACAGGGCTGACCTTGTGCCGTTCGAGAAGTACGCCAATGCGGCGTTGTCGCTGGTGAACCCATCGTCTGCGGCGCGGGCGCTGGCGAACGGCGCGCCGAACATCGAGCGGGTGGACCGGCTGGTGCAGACGCTTGCCTCGCAGAACGGCATGCAGTCGGACATGGTTGACCAGACGGTGGAGCTGGTTGACGGCTGGATCGCGGCGAATCGCGCGAAGGCGTAGGCGGCTACCGGGCGGAGATCGCAGCTAATCCAGCGGCGGGACCGGCCTGGAGTAGACCCAGTCATCGAAGAACTGGCCCAGATCCTGCTGGCTAACCTCTTCGGCGACCGATATGAAGTCGGCTGTGGAAGCAGCGCTGTGCCTGAATCGCTCTGCATAGGTCCGCAGGACATCGAAGAAATCGTCGTCGCCCAGTTCCAACCGCAGCGCGTGAAGAGTCAGGCCACCCCGGATGTACGCCGCGCGGTCGAGAACTTCGGCTCCCGAGTTCGCTATTGCGGGTGGACGGGTGGTGTTGCTAATCCCGACCCGCATGCGGCGTGCCGCGTCGTCAGACAGATCTCTGGTACTGGTGTGCTCAATCCACAGAAGCTCCGCGTATGTTGCGAAGCCCTCAGCGAGCCAGTTATCGGATGGCAAGATCGGCGTGACGCTCGCCCCGAACCACTGATGAGCGATCTCGTGAACAATGAGGCGATCGCCAGTGGACAGGAGAAATGCACGCTGGGACGGTGAGAAACCGTCGAAGGGCAGAGGCCCCCGGAGGAAGGTTATGCCGAACGAGTCATACGGAAACGGGCCGAATAGCTCGTTGAATAGCTCGATCACCTCAGGGACGATGTCAAACCTCTCCTTGAGGGCTTCGGGGGATCCGGACGGAAAGTAGTTATTGATATTCAGGCCGTCGGGGCCGGGGATCGAATCAAGTTCCGAGTTTGAAACCGCGAACGCAACTCCACCAACGGGAACTGTTACTTCCCAGACATATGTGGATGTGTCGCCGCTTCGTATCGCTGCGGTGAGTTCGCCGGTGGCCGTTGCCGTAAGGGATTGCGGCACGGTAATTCGCATTGTGTAGGTCGCTTTATCCGAAGGAGTCTGATTAATCGGAAACCATGCAAGTCCGAAACCGTGCACCATGACGGATTCTCCGAAGGGGGTCCAACCCATGGCGATCGGAAAATCCGGCAGCAGCAGAAGCTCGGGTGTTCCGCCGTAGATAATGCGAACGGTGAATTCTGAACCATCCGGGATCACGTTCGCTGGCTCGATAGTCAGTTCGAGGCCTTCCCGTGTGAAGGCAGCCGGCTCGTCATTGACTTCGACCGCACTCACCGCTGGCCCGGCGAAGTCGAAATTGAATGCCAGAAGATTTGCCGTTGCGATCACGGTCATGGTTGCTACACCGTCAAGCGTGTTTGCGCCGGGGTCGATGTCCAGGTCGAGGTCGTAGTGGGAGACGTCGTATCCGCCGTTGCCGAGCGATGGAAAGACCGGGTTGTCCAGCTGCGCGGCACCTCGGACGCCGACGATCTGAACAGGTGTTGCTGTGGGCACAGGTGTTGCCGTTAGCGCGGGAGTGGCCGTTTGAATGCCGGGAACTGCCCCACCGTCTCCCGGCCCTGGTTCTTCCGAATCCCCTGTACACGCCACCACAATGGCGAGCGCAAACGCGAGAAAGATAGCCCGTGCGGCCGGCGTCAACATGCCCACTTGCATTCCCTTGTCTGTTTTCGTAACTGGCTCAGAAAGATCTGCCGCGCCGCGGCAGGGCTGGCAAAGACTTGCGGCATGATAGAGGAATAGTTGAGGCGGCATTTATCTCGCGGGCAGCCCTGGCGGCGCGAACCGGCCGCGTCGTCTATCATCCGCGCCGAAACCGGCCGGGGCGTCGGATGAGAACGCCAGAATGCCTTTGACCGGTTGCTGCTGTCGATTAAAGGAGGCGCTGACAGATGGCCATTCGTTCGTTTACCGGCAATCCCTCGGAGTTGATGGTGGAGCAGCTTGCGGCCTCGGGGATCAGGTACGTCTTCTATAACTCGGGCTCACGCGAGGCGCCGTTCTTTGACGCCTTGATGGCGCACCCGGACGTACACGGGATACTGGCGCTCCACGAGGGCAGCGTGATGGCCATGGCGGGCGGGTACACGCAGGTGAACGGCGACCCGGCGGTGGTGGTGGTGCATCTGGGCGCCGGCCTTGCGCAGTGCATGGGGCAGCTCATCAACGTCTGGTCGGGCAGCCTGCCTGTGGTGGTGATCACGTTCGCGGGCGATACGGGCAGTTTTGCCGACAAGATATCGCTCGATCTGAGCCATGATGCGGGACCAACGTCGATCTCCGCGCCGCTGACGAAGGCGAACTGGACGGTGATCGAGCCTGAGGGGCTGCCCTCCGCGCTGGAGCGAGCGCTCAGGGTGGCGAAGACGCCGCCTATCGGGCCTGTGCATCTGGCGGTTTATGATCGTATGTTGAACGATACCCCGGTGAAGGCGAACGTGTCTGAAGGCGGAATTCCGGATACTCGGGGTGGCTATCCATCGGACGCCGATCTGGAGGCGATCGCGCTGGCGTTGCACGAGGCTGAGCGGCCGATGATCTACGTTGGCGACGGCGCCTGGAAGAGCGGCGCGGAGGCCAAGGTGGCGGCGCTGGCAGAGCGGTTCGGCGCGGCGATCGCGAGCACCGGGGGCGATTTGCGCGGCGTGACGATTGCGCATCCGCAGCATTGCGGGCGGTTTGCGACGGCGGCAGCGGCGCTGAAGCCGGACCATATCGTGTGCATTGGCGTACGGCATGGTGGAAGCGGGAGCCCGGAAGATTACGATGGATTCAACGGTGCGAAGCGGATTGTGGCTGTCGGGACCGACGTCGAGAACCTGACGAACATGCCGGGGCTTGACCGGGCGATCATGGCCGACGAGTTGCGGACCCTGGAGCGGCTGGAGGAGTTGGTCGCAAGCGAGTATGAGCCGGCGCGCTATGACGAGCGCAGGGTTTTTGCCGTGGGCCATGCCGCCGCTCTGAGGTCGGCGCGCAGGGAGCGGCTTGGCGGGAAGGGAGATGAGGCAGGGCGGGTGCGGCCGGTGGCGCTGCTCGATGCGTTGCAGGACTCGCTGGAACGCCGGGGCGGGGGCGTGATTACGACCGAGCAGTTCGCGGCGCCGCTGGATTCGGTTTCAGCCGTGGATGGCGGCGGCAAGAATATCTATCTACGGCCGGCGGGCGGCTCCGAGGGTTACGGCATGGGAGCGGCGGTGGGCGCGAAGCTGGCCTCGCCTACCCGGCCTGTCGTCGGGCTGGTTGGCGACGGCTCCATGTACTACGCCGACTCAGCGCTCTGGACGGCGGTGCACCATCGGATACCGGTGCTCTGGGTTATCGCGAACAACGAGGCTTACGGCATCGTTGCGGGCGCGTTCGAAGGCGCCGGGGGACGGATGAAGGCGTCGGGCGAGTATGCCGGCGTCGCGCTGGATGGAATCGACCCTGTGCAGATCGCTGCCGGCTATGGAGTTGAGGGCGCGCGGGTGGATGATGAGTCCCAGATAGCGGCTGAGATTGATCGAGCGCTGGATCTTGTGGAGCGCGAAAAGCGGCCGTATCTGCTGGACGTCCGGCTGCCGTTCGGGTTGCCCGCGGGGAGCCGGGCAGCGGCGCCGTATCAGGCGGTCGAGGGCTAGCGGAGCGACAACGGCGTCAGAGGCATCGGGTAGTAACGGGCAGAACGATGTAGATCAGCGAATCGCCGAGTATGACGCTGGCCGTCGGGAATCCGACGCCGGCCACCTCTTTCGGGACGAATCCCGACGCCCACGCTGCTGGCCCTAATGCGAGCATCGCGGGGGTCGGGTCATTTCATGAAAGTCCCGGACGAACAGGCGTATTGGCTCCGGTTACTCGGACGTTCCGCCCCGACGTCTGCTCCACCAGCTTCCGCCGCCGGAGTCATTGTCGCTGCTCGAATCGCCGGACGATCCGGTTTCCGAGGCAGCGTCGCCTGAACGGTTGGTCTCTGCGACGGGGGTCTCTTCTGGAGAGCTATCGCGCCGTGACGGCAGAGGGCGACGGCGAATGGGCCTGCGGGACGGGGTAGCTGATTCGGACTCTGCCGCAGGAGCGGTTTCAGGCTCATGCGGGGCTTCTGGTGTTTCCGGGGTGTCCTGGGTATCGGGCGAATCGGTAGATCCGGTGTTGCCTGTCTGCGGAACGTTTGCGGAAACGCCGTTGCCGCCGGTCGCGGGGCGGACCGGGCGACGGCGCCGTGCCGGCGTGCGGCGCGACGGCTTGTCGGCATCCGATGTGCTGCCCTGATCGTCCGCGGCCGAGGTCTTGGCCCTGGTGGACGGGCGCTTTGTGGCAGGCTTCTTTTCGATCTCATCCGTCTTCTTACCGGTGGCAGCGCGGCTTTTCGTGGTCCAGAGGCTGGTGAAGAAGGTCTTTTTCAGCAGCGTAGCCGAGTCTGCCACCCGCTTTGCTTCCGGAGAGAGATTTGAGTCGAAGGCAACAACCTCGACGTGTTTGCCAAGGTCTTTGGCTGCCTGCATTGCCGGGTAGAAGTCGCCGTCGCCGCTGACGATGATGGCGGTGTCATAGATGTCACGGAATGCGCCGACAACGATGTCGGTGGCCATCATGACATCGACGCCTTTCTCGACCATCTGGTCCCCATGACGCCGGTGCACGCCGAGCCGTACCTCGAAGTACGGGGTCTCGAACAGGGCGGTCAGGAACTTTTCCTGCTCCGCGGCTGCGGAGGGGTTGAACGTGGGGTCCTGGCGGATGTTGTAGTAGTAGGTCCGGACCACCGGGCGCCCGTCGCCGAGCTTGGCGGTGAACTTGTCAAAGACCAGGTCGTAACGGCCGCAGTTCTGGGCCAGGACGTGGTAGAGGTTGGAACCATCGATAAAAATCATGACGCGCTCTGTTGATTCAGGCGCGGTTGCCTTCGCGGGCATATGAGCCTCCTTAGGGGTGCTCTCTAATTCATGCCCGTGGCGGAAAGGTGAGGGGAATTTGATATATAAGCTTCGGCTTCGGCCGAAATCGGCTCGGTCTCAATTGAGAGGCCGGTGATCCCTCGGGAGTGCTACGGGCTCACTTAATGATACGCCTATCTTTTCGCGAGCATCTGGGAGGCTTGGCGCGGGCTACCCGGTAGCGCACTTGACGCCCGACATGACGCGAATCGCCGTCGGGCGTGAAAGCCCTTGCCGAAAGTAAACTGGCAGCCAAACCAGATCACTCTTGCAGAGGTTGCGATGATCAGGGCGGTGATTTTTGATCTTTACGAGACACTAATTACTGAGTTCAACCCGAATTGGGAGCCTCCTGAACGGTCACTGGCTGATCGGCTGGGAATTCCCAACGAGGGATTTCAGGAACGGTTCGAGCGATTAAACGATGAGTGGGAAATCGGTCGCATAGGGGATTTCGAGGAGTTGCTGAGTAGGATCTGCGCGGAATCGGGGCGCGACGTTCCCGCGTCGGCCATCGATGATCTGGTTCGCGAGCGCTCGGCAGTACGTGTTGGATTCGAAAATATTGACCCTGCGATTGTGGAGATGATTCGGAATATCAAATCCCTGGAATTGCGAGTTGGTGTGGTCACCGATGTTGCGAACATGGACCTGGAAGGATGGCCAGATAGCGAGCTGTCGGCGCTAATTGAAGACGTCGTACCCTCGTTCGAAGTGGGCGTGATGAAACCGGAGGCGTTGATCTACCGCCAGGGCCTGCAGCTGCTACGGGTGAGAGCCGACGAGACGGTATATATCGGGGACGGCGGAAACGACGAGCTATCGGGCGCTGAACGGGTTGGCATGACGGCGTGTTGGGCAACGTGGTTTCTGGATCGTTGGCCCCCCGGGATCCGGCCCGGTACGCGATTCGATGGCGATGATTGGCGGCAGTTCCCCGGCCATGAGCCCCCGTATCCGCGTATGGTTACGCCGGGCAGATTCGTGGACTGGCTGCAGGGTAACAGGACGTGAAAGTTGGAACGGGTGGGGCAGGCTCTCCGGTAGCGCACTTGACGCCCCTGCTTGACGCAACCGGCGGCGGGAAACAAGATGGCAGCCGCGAACGAAAGATCGCGTGGATGAGCTACCTGTAACGGAGTGAGAGATGGCTAACGGCCGGCTTGTGGAAGAGTTCCCGACCCCGGTAAGAGGACCCAATGGCCTGCAATGGACTGGTGAGGGCCTGTGGGTCATGGATCAGTGGACCGACGACGCGTATCTGCTGAGTGAGCAGGGTGACGTCATCAAAACATTCGGCACTGTAACCGAAAACGCGTCCGGGGTGACGTTCGGCGATGGTGCGCTGTGGACGGCTTCGAACGGCGTCACGCAGGGACGTCCGTACCGCTCGACGGACACACATCTTGGATGGGTGATGAAGCTCGACCCGGACACCGGCGAGTTGATCGACCGCTGGCGGACGCCGGACGGGGGCGGCATCCACGGCATCGAGTGGGACGAGGGGCTTCTCTGGGTGACGGCGTTCCAGCCCAAGGCTTTATGGCTGGTCGACCCAAACGACGATTTCAAGATGGTTCGCAAATTCGAGGTCCGGTGGGACCGGCTGCACGGATTGGCGCGCGATGGCGACGGAATCTGGTGCGCCCACACCACGGACAAGGTGATCGTGAAGTACCACGTTGAGACGGGCGAGGAGATGGAGATCATTGAGTGCGACCCTGATGGTCCGTCGCCGCACGGTCTCTCCATGAAGGATGGCGACCTCTGGTACGGCGACGCCAACTTCGGCGGGAAGCAGGCGCACGCTACTCGCGACGGTGGCCAGGAGATCGGCAAGGTGGACTGGGAGTAGGGCCCCGAGCCTTGAGTGACCATGACAATCGTCGACAGCCATCAGCACTTCTGGGAACTGGGCAGGTTCGATTATCCGTGGATGCCGTCCGGCCAGTCGGTCCTGAAGAAGAACCACCTGCCAGCCGACCTGAAACCTTTGATTGATGACGTGGCCGTCGATAAGACGGTCACGGTGCAGGCCGTGCAGTCGATCGAAGAGGCGCGCTGGCTGTTGGACCTGGCCGACGAGAACGACTTCGTTGCCGGTGTGGTGGCGTGGGTCGATCTGCAGTCGCCGGACGTCGGGCGCGATCTCGATGAGTTACAGGCGAGAACGAAGTTTTGCGGCATCCGGCACATCTGGCATGACGAGCCGGACGATGACTGGATAGTGCGGCCTGATGTAATCAGGGGCCTGCGCGAGCTGGCTTCCCGGGACATCCCGTACGATCTGCTTCCCAGGCCGCAGCACCTTCGCTATATTCCCCGATTGCTGGGGGAGGTTCCGGGCCTGAGGACGGTGATAGACCACATCGCCAAGCCCCATATCGCCGAGGGAGTAATGGAGCCGTGGGCGGCCGAGATGGCCGATATCGCCGCAAACCCGTCCGTGTTCTGCAAATTCTCGGGCATGGTGACCGAGGCGGACCATGCTCGATGGTCGGTCGACGACCTGAAGCCGTACGCGGAGCAGGTGGTTGGCATGTTCGGATATGACCGGCTGATGTTCGGGTCGGACTGGCCGGTGTCGACTCTGGCCTCGGAGTACCGGCGGACGTTCGGGGCTTACGAAGAGGCG
>JADFHP010000118.1 GCA_022567135.1 Chloroflexota bacterium | reverse complement strand
GTCCGGGTCCCACGGGACGCGCTCCGTCTGCGTCGAGATGTTGCTCAACGAATGCGTGCTAACGGAACGGCGGGATGTACATGGGGGTCTCCACGGCGCAATCGTACTCCCCCAGTCCTCCCCGTCGTCTTCTTCACCCTTCAGGCTTCGGGTTCGGCGTCAGGATCGCTGCGATCGTTGCGGCCACAGTAAGCAGGGTTACAAATATGTACGCGATCTTCCAGCCGTCGAGGAACGCATCGCCTGCGCCGGCTGTCGACCTGATCTCACTGAGCGGTATGTCGAATCCGCCGGCCACCATCACGCCCACGACTATCGCGGCGACGACGGCCTGGCCGACCACGCTCCCAACGTTACGAACCAGGTTTACGAAAGCGCTGACGACGCCGTAAGCAGATCGTGGAACCGACCCCATCGTTGCGCTGTTATTCGGAACGTTCCACATCCCCATGCCGGCGCCGTTCGCGAACAGCGTCAGGCCGATCAGCCAGAGAGGGGTGCTGAGCGTGAAGAAAGAGAAGCTCACCGAGGTCACCAGGATAATCATGAAGCCAAGCACCGTGAATCTGCGGGTGCCGAACCTGTCCGAAAGCCTTCCGCTCGCCTGTGCCGCGATCCCCAGTCCAAGGGCGCCAAGAAACAGAATGCCGCCCGTCGCTCCCTCGCCCATTCCCCTGAAGCTCAGCAGGAAGATCGGCATCATGAAAAACGTGGCCGTCGTCCCCATGAAGCCGAGATAACGGGCGGCTATGGAGAACCTGAACACAGCGATCTTGAACAGCCGCAGGTCCAGCATGGGGGAAGGCGTTCGCAGCTCCCATTTCACGAAGGCCGTAAACAGACCCAGCGTTGCCACCGCGCCGCCGATGATCAGCGGGGAAAACCAGCCCGCCCCGAGGGGGTTGTTGATGGTCAACACCATCACGATCATGCCGGTCGCCGAAAGCCCCGCACCAACCCAGTCGTATGGCGGCCGGTCGGCGTCCCGTCGCGCCGAGCCTATGCGCTCATCGTCCAGGATGAAGTAGCCCCAGATGAATGCGATCGCTATCGGAATCGCCATGAACACGAATAGCGCCCGCCACGATAGGAACTGGAGCAGCAGCCCTGCGATTATCGGTCCGCTCGCAGCGCCAATCGCTACGGCTGTCGTCTGAGCGCCAAGCCCCTTTCCCCGTTCCCTGGTCGGGAAGACCGAGATGATGATTGCCGTCCCCACGGCCTGCCCCATCCCATTTCCCACCGCCATCACGACGCGGGCCACTATGAGGATGGGCAGAGTTGGCGAGAGCGCGGCGAAGATCGCCCCGCCGCCAAACAGCGCCATCCCGGTCAGGTGGAACTTCTTCCGGCCCACGATGTCCGCCACGCGGCCTAACGGCAGCATCACGGCGCTGATCGTCAGCGACTGCGCAATCACCACCCACGAGACGGCCCGCAGAGTCACGCCGAACTCGTCGGCAATCGACGATAGAGCCAGGAACACGATGGAAAAACTCATCACCATCGTGACCAGCGCGATGCCTATCGCGGAGAACGCCAGCCACTTGTAGTTATCGTCTGCGTGGTCGTCCGGATTCCACGGCACACGCTCTGATTGGGTTGGCTGCGTTGAGGGGGTGCTCAACGAGCGCGTGCTGCAGGAAAAGCGGAAAGGCTGGTCCCCATATGCGGAGGATCATACGCCCGCTGGCAATAGGGGACGCGGGATGCCGTCACGGTAGCTCGAGCGGCTTGTGCATCCTGAGCCTCGAAGGGCCCCTCCCGCGCGTCGTCATCCATGAACGCGTAGGGGCAATTCACGAATTGCCCCTGCGGTGCGTCGTCCGCAAACGCGGGGCGGGGCGAGCCCCACGGCCAATGGGCTTACCTCTGATTCTGGCCGACAACGCCTGAATCCCGAGAATGAGTAGGCCACCGCCTACCCCCAGTCCTTCGTCTTCAACGTTGGCGTGCCGGACTCGATTGGCCTCAAATCCTTCACCACAACGTTGATCGTCCCCTCGCGATGGGAGACCGTCCCGAACGCCATCAACACCGGCGCCCGCGCCACCCGCTTCAGGCGCTGCCACTCCGCCGGCCAGATCACCAGCGGCGCATGGCCGAACTCGTCCTCAAGCGTCATGAACACCGCCTTCGCAAGCGGCATCTGCCGCCGAATCACAATCCCCGCCACCCACACGTCCGTGCCGTCCGGCAGCTCCTTTACCTGGTCTGAGCGGATCAGATACCGGGGCAGGGCAGGACGCAACTTCGCCATCAGGTGGCCGCGGGGATAGAGCCCCATCGTCCGGTACTCGCCGACCATCACCTCGAAATCCGACTGCTCAGGCAGCGGCACCACATCCTGCTTCACCGGCATCTCGAAGGGGAGCTGGCTGCCGATTGCCCGATAGCGCAGGCCGATCTCCCAGCGAGTGGCCCGCCGGTCGCCGTCAAGCGAATCGAAAAAGCCGGCGTCTGCCAGATTGTCGAGCGCCTTGCGCTGTATCCCCGTCCGCATCATGAAGTTCGAGAGAGAAGTGAACTCCCCAAAGCGTCGCCGCGTCGCCAGGATCGCCTCGTTCGTCGCCTTCTGCACGCCCCTCACATGCCGCACGCCCAGCCGTAATGCAGCGCCCTCGATCACGCTCTTCTCACCGCTCAGATTGGCGTCGGGGTTCAGCACATCCACCCCGTGGCGCTTTGCGTCTTCCTTCAGCGTCTCCAGGTTGTAAAAGCCCATCGGCTGCTGATTGAACAGGCCGACGAAAAACTCGAGCGGGTAGTAGAACTTCAGCCACGCTGCCTGATACGCCGTCACGCCGAATGCGAAGGCATGCGCCTCGGGAAACTGGAACTCCCCGTGGAACTTCCCGAAGATCTTCTCCGCAGTCTCCAGCGGAACGCCGTTCTTCATCGCCCCGGCAATGAACTTCTCGTGCCACATCGGCACCAGCTGGTCGGCATTGCGGCGGCTGAAGGCGCGGCGCATCCGGTCGGCCTCGGCCGCCGACAGCCCGGCGACGTGCACGCCAAGCTCCATTAGCTGGTCCTGGTAGAGCACCACCCCCAGAGTGCGCTCGAGAGCCGGCCTCTCCAGCGGATGATCGTAGTCCCAGCCCGGATCCATGCCGGTATGGCGCCGAATGAGCATCGAGACGCCGTTGTTGACGCCCACTCCCGGCCGCACGGCGCCCACCTCCCACGCCATCTCCTTCAGGTCCTTCGGCCGGATGCGCGGAGTCGTCTGCATCTGGGCCGCAGACTCCACCTGGAACACGCCTATCGTGTCGGCGCGGTGAATCGACTCATAGACGGCCTGGTCGTTGAAATCGATGCGCGAAAGATCGATCCGCTCTTCCTTGTGCTTCTCGATCAGCTTGATCGCCTCGTTCATCTGCGAAAGCGCGCCGAGCGCAAGGAAGTCGATCTTCACGAAGCCCGCATCGTCGATGCTGTCCTTGTCCCACTGGCAGATGAAGCGGCCGTCGATCGCGCTGCGCTGAAGCGGAACCGTCTCGGATAGTGGCCGGGCGCTCAGGATCATCCCGCCGGGATGCTGCGCCAGATACTTCGGAAAACCCCGCAACTGCTGGGCCAGCTCCACCAGATCCACCCACTGCTGCGTGTCCGCGCGGTCCCGAAATTCTGGTAACTCCTGCAACTCCTGCCCAAGCTGGCTGACACGGGCATGGCCGTCTATCCGCTTGGTCAGCTTGCCGAGGTCCTCCTCAGGCATCCCGAGCGCCTTGCCAAGATCGCGGATGCAGCCCTTGATGCGGTACGTGGAGATCATCCCCGTCAGCACGGCGCGCTCGTATCCCCACTTCTCATGCACCCGCAGGATCAACTCCTCCCGAATATCGCGGGGGAAATCGAGGTCGATGTCCGGGACCGACCCAAGCTCTTCCGAAAGGAACCGGTCCAGCTTCAGGCCGAACTGGAGCGGGTCGATGTGGGAAAGGCCGATCAGATAGCCAATGAGCATGGCGACCGACGACCCGCGCCCGCGCCCGGGCGACTGCTCTTCAAGCGGCAACCCCGGCTCGACCAGCCCCAGCTCCTCCTGAACCTCGCGTGCAATCTTGATGATGTCGTAGTACTGGAGCATGAAGCCGCACAGGCCGTGCATCTCAAGCAGCCGTATCTCCTCGTCCAGCCGCTCCGTCACGGCATCTGTGACCGCGCCGTACTTGCGCACCGCCGCCGCCTCGCACAGCCCCCGCAGCCACGATGCCTGCGTATGGCCTTCCGGCACGTCGTAATCGGGGAACTCGTAGATCACATCGACGGTGAGATCGAGATCACAGCGATCGGCTATCCCCACGCTGTTTTCAATGGCCGCCGGGTAATCGGCAAAGAGCGCAGCCATCTCATCAGGTGGCTTCAAATAGAACTGGTCGTTGGGCCTGCGCTCACGATGCGTCTCCTCCATCGATTTGTTGTGCTGTATGGCGACAAGAGCGTCGTTGAGACGGTTTCTAGATACGTCGTGATAATGGCTATTATTTGTCGCAACTATTCCCACGTCTATTTCGGCAGCGATACCCGCCATAAGCCGATTTCTAAGCGTGTCATCCTTGACAAGGTTTTGCTGCAGTTCAATAAAGAAGTTTTCAGAGCCAAACCACTCCCTGTACTGCCTGGCAACAGCCTTTGCCTCTTCGATCTCCCCGCGCAGAACAAGCGACGAGATCTCCCCCCTGCGGCAGCCTGAAAGACAGATAACGCCCTCAGAGTGATCGGCAAGCAGGGCAGGGTCCAGTTCCGGCTCATTCCGCTCCTCCGCATCGATGTGGGCGCGGGTCGTGAGCTGCGAGATGTTCCTGTAGCCGGCGGCATTCTCGGCAAGCAGCGTCAGATGATATCCACCCTTCAGCGTCAGCTCTATGCCGATGATTGCCTTGATCCCGGCATCGCGCGCCGCCTGCGAAAACTCCATCGCCCCGCACAGGTTGTCGTGATCGGTAATCGCCAGCGCCCGGTAACCCAACTCCTTCGCCCGCAACAGCAACTCCTGCGTATCCGACGCCCCCTCCCGGAACGAGTAGTTGGAGTGGCAGTGCAACTCCGCATACGCCACCCCGGGCGCCACATACTCGGCCGGGCGCGATTCGGCCACCCGCTCCTCCCGATAGCGGCTCTTATCCAACAGTGGCGAGCTAAGAACCTCCCGGGCATTGCCCATCAGATCCTCAAACCCGCCCAGACTACGGTGCTGCTTCTTTCTTACCAGCATTGGTTCGCCTGCTGTTTACCCTCTTTTCATGAGACAGGGCGCCCATCGCTATCCTGGGCCACGCCTTGTTTCGCCGTCCTGAGACGGTCTATCCGCCATCCTGAGGCGCTCGAAGGGTGGCTGATGGCTGTCGAGTGTCGGCCAGCGCTGGCAACAGGCCGTAACCCCCTCAACCCCCTCCTGCCATCCACCCCTTGACGTATAGAACGCATGTTCTATTATGGGGGATGCAACGGCTTCGCGCATGAGCGTCTCTCCAGATGGGGGAGGCATAGCGTGCAGTACGAAGCCCGGAAGGCCAAGCACAAGATGGCACAACCCTCGACAGCAGTACTCGACCCAGTAATAGACAGGCAAAAGCCCGTCGCAACCCCGTCGCTGTTCGACGAGGCAGTCGGCATACCCCACTCGCCCCCGTCCGCAAGCACGCCCCGCATAGGCACCCAGGGCTGGTCGGTGCCCGGCTGGCAGGGGCTGCTCTACCCCACGGGCCTTCGCCCCAACCGCCGCCTCGCCATATACGCACGCGTATTCAACAGCGTTGAGGTCAACTCAACCTTCTACGCCATCCCATCGCCCCAGACGGTCCGCGGCTGGTACGACGACACACCGCCCGGCTTCAAGTTCGCCCTCAAAGCGCCCCGTTCGATCACACACGAGCACAGGCTGCGCGAATCGGGCAGGGAACTGGCCGAGTTTTTGGCCGTAGCAGAACTCCTTGGCGATAAGCTCGGCCCAATCCTCATCCAACTGCCGCCCGGCTTCGGCCCGGCCGCGCTGCCCGCCCTCAGCGAGTTCCTGCGCCTCCTGCCGGTCGATTCGATGCAGTTCTGCGTCGAAGTAAGGCACCCGTCCCTGCGCTCGCCCGGCGTGCGAAGCCTGCTGCACAGGCGCGGCGTCGGCATGGTCACGACGAACCTCCTTGCCGAGCCCGGCGATATCGAGACACTGAGCGGACTCGCATATCTGCGCCTGCTCGGCGCCCGCCGCGTGCCCGGCACAAACTCGCAACCAGATCCATCAACTATGACAATGGAGCAGTTCGCCTCGGAGACGGCCATGTGGACGGCCGGCCTGCGCCGGGCCGGGGAAAACACCGGCAATAACGTCTATGCCTTCGTGTCCAACGACTACTACGGCCCCGGAATACTTCCCGCCGCTCAACTAAAGAAGCACCTGGGGATGCCCACTCAGCTACGGTCCGGCGCCTTCTACACGTTTTTCGGTTATGCCCCGCACGGTGACGCTGGGCCCGTACAGGGCCAGCTTCTGTGAGCAAGCGACGCTACGGCGGCGCAACGGGGCCGGTTGCCTGCGTGCTGCTCCCGCACTTCCCCTGGCAGGCAGAGCTACGCCGCAACCCGGATCTCAAGAACCGGCCCGCCATCATCATCGATGCCGTATCAGGCGCGTCAAGCCGGACGGTTCTCGACTGGTCGCCAGAAATAGAAGGCGCCCTGCCCGGCATGCCGCTGGCAGAGGCCCTCTCACGCAACAAGGGCGCGCTGATCATCGAGCCGGACATGGCCCACTACGAGGTGGCGTTCGGAAAAATCCTGAAGGCGCTTGAAGAGCGCTGCCCGGACGTGGAGGACGATGGACTCGGCAGGGCATACGTGGGCATCTGGGGCCTCGAAGGCCTCTACGGCGACGACGCACGGGTAGTCCAGACACTGGCCAACGCGGTGCGCCAGTACGACCTGCGCATCGGCGTTGGCGACAACAAGTGGCTCTCGTACGTCGCCGCGGTGCAGAGCAAACCGGGCAGCGGCCGCAAGGTCTCAGGAGACCCCGGCCGCTTTCTCAGCCGGCTGGAAGTGGACACGCTGCCCGTCGACTATCGGGTCATCCAGCGCCTGCACAGCTTCGGCCTGCACCACCTCGGCGACGTAGCCGGACTGCCGGAGGGAGCGCTGCAGGCGCAGTTCGGGCCGGAAGGCAACCTGGCATGGCAGCTCGCAAACGGATTCGACTCCCGTCCGCTGGTCTCACGACGCTCTGAAGAGATCGTCTCGGACTACCTGATGTTTCCTGACGCGACGGTAAGTATGCCAACCATCGTCCTTGGCATCGAAAGCCTTCTTTCGCTCGCATACGCGCGGCCGCAACTGGCACGCCGATACGCACGACAGGCCGTGCTCGAAGCGAAAGTCTTCAGACGGCCGCCATGGACCATGCGCACCGCCTTCAAAGAGCCGGCCGGCTCAAAGCAGCAGGCCCTCTTCGGAATCAAGGCGAAACTGGACACGGTGGAGATACCCGGCCCGCTCGAAGACCTGCGAATCACCCTCTCCGGCCTCACAGGCGAGGCAGGGCGACAGGAGTCGATGTGGACCGAGGTCAAACGCAGCCAGCAGATTCAGGACGCCATAAGCCAGCTGCAGGCCCGGCTTGGAATGGCGCCGCCAATCTACAAAGTAAGAGAACTGGAGCCATGGTCAAGAATCCCGGAGCGCAGACACGCTCTGGTGCAATTAAGCTCCTGAACCAGCCCGAGCCGGTGCAGGTAGTCACAGACCCCGCCGGCCGTCCTGCGTCCGTCGCAGTACGAACGTCCCTTCCCGCGCGCTCCAGGCAAGGCCGCTCTGGCACCGCACGCATATCGACGATGCAGACCGTGGCCGCAATCGACGACCGCTGGAAGATCAACGACGAGTGGTGGCGCGGCCCCAACGAAGAGATCGAGCGCATGTACTACTCGCTGCTCCTCGAAAGTGGCAACAAAGTAGTCGTCTACCAGGATATGAAAACCGGAGCCTGGTTCCGCCAGGCCGCGCGGTAGTCAAAAAAAGAAGCATCATGCCCTGGGTCTACATCCTGAAATGCGCCGATGGAAGCTACTACACCGGCTCTACGAAAAGTCTTGAGAGACGAATCGCCGAGCATCAAATCGGAGAGGGCGGTCTGTGGACAAAGAACTGCCTGCCGGTAAAGTTGGTATTTGCCTATGAGGTGCATCGAATCGATGACGCGTTCGAGCTTGAGCGACAGGTAAAAGGCTGGCGGCGGGAAAAGAAAATCGCTCTCATCAACGGTCGCTACGACCTGCTACCAGCGCTGGCCGACACGCGACGGCCATCAGCCACCCTTCGAGAGCCTCAGGATGTCTGATGGCCTGGCGAATCGGCATAGCCGACGGTAATCCCCGCTCTGAACAACCGCCGTGGTCTGACGATCAAATACTCCTCCCG
>JADFHP010000117.1 GCA_022567135.1 Chloroflexota bacterium | reverse complement strand
GCGTACCGCGTGGGCAGAAAGCGGGAGAGGTCCCGGCCGCTCCAGCGCCGGAAGCTCAAGACGACTGTGCGCTAGGCGACGCTGCTCTTTAGCGGGTCCTTCTCCCCGAGGCCGAAGTTATCGGCATACAGCTCGTCCACGCGCGCCAGTTCGTCTGCCGGCAGTTCCGGCATCTCCGAGACGGCGCAAAACTCTTCCAATTGCTCCTTCTCCGTGGCCGTGACCAGGACCGAGGCCATGATCCGCGGGGTCAGTACGAATTTGAGCGACACCTGCGCCATCGTGGCATCCTTGTTGGCGAAGAGAAAGTCGATCATCTCCACCTTGGTCATGGACTTATCCAGCCACTGCTGCTTCCGGAAACTCCGGTGATCGCCGGAATCGAACTTCGTCGCGCGGGTGTATTTTCCGTCCAGCAACCCGGAGGCGTGGGGCACCCGGCTCAACAGGCCGACATTCTCCTCTTCCGCCCAGCGGATGAAATCAATCGCCGGGTCCTGCTCCAGGATGTTATAGATGATCTGTGAGGGAGTGTGACGCACTTTTATGGCGAACTCTCCCTCTTCCCTCCACCCGATGTCCGGCCCAACGGCGACGCCGTAGTAGCGCACTTTTCCCGCTGCTTTGAGTGACTCGAGTTCGGCAAATGTGTCGTCTTGCTGAATTGCCGTCAGGCGCGGATTGTGGAGTTGGTAGAAGTCGATCACGTCTGTTCCCAGACGGGACAACGAAGATTCGCAGGCCCTGCGTACGAATTCGGGCTCCCAGCGTTGCGGCCGCTCTTTATGCTCGCCGGGCGCCCTTGGGGCTTCCAGGTCGTAACCGAATTTGGTGCCGATGATGATCTTGTCGCGGTCGGTTGGAAATGCCTTTCGCAGGATCTCCTCGCCGTATCCGGCACCGTATGCGTCTCCGGTATCGAAGAAGTTGACGCCCAGATCGAAGGCGTGACGCATGAGGCCGATACCGTCTTTTTCCGGGATTTCCCCCCACCACTGGGTACTAACGGCCCAGACGCCGAATCCGATCTCCGACACCTGCAGGTCTGTGCCTGCCAGGGTTCTGTACTTCATGCGACCTCTATGTTTCTCGTTTCATATATGGGTCAGGAGGCCACTGGCTCACCGAGGACGGCCCTGATCTCATCGAGCCGGCGGTCGAAGCGGCGGTCGTTCAACACCGGCGTCGCGACCCCGACCGGGTACTCTTCGACCAGGCTCACCCATGATTTGCACCCGTCGTACTCGGGCATCACCGGCAGCGCCTGCGGCTGTTCAAGGACGTGGACCCGCAGCGCGATCACTTTCAGTGGGTGCAGCGGCTTCCAGTGGACCCGCTTCTCGGCATACTCCGGGGACCAGATGTGAAACTCTTCAAGGGCCTTCGCGGCCGCCTCGTCGGATGTCTCGAAAACTTCAACGACCTCGGCGAAAGAACTCAGGTGAACGAGGTCCGGGTCTTCGTCGTCGAGCGTCTCGCCGTAGAGCGGATGGAACTCCGGCTTCAACAACTCCAGAGTCTGATGATCGTATGTCGGATACAGAAAGAAGCCGTCATGCTCGACCTTGAAATGCTTCCCATCCTCCCGGATGCCGCCCTTTCTGAGCAACAGGATCTGCTTGCCGCGCTCAAGTGCGGCAACCGTGACCGCCCACTCTTTCAAAGCGATTATTGAAGTGCCTGGTAACAATCGGTCCTCCCCAGGGTTCTCCCGAATTAGCCACGGGTCGCGCCGTGGCCGCTATCGGCGCCGAAGCGTGGTCACGATTATAGATGCAGGACGCGTTTTTTAGATTGGCTTTTGATTGGGTCGGGCAGCATTGGCGTGGTCCGCAGACTCGCTCTCGGTCTCATCCACACGGGCGTGACGCTACGCACCCAGCCGGGCGGCAAGATGTTCTCCCCTGGCTCCCAGCATGCTCAAAGCGTTTCCGGTTGTGGCGGCCATCACCTCGGACACATCTATTCCACGCAGCTCCGCGAGTTTTCGCGCCACAAGCGGGATGTCGCGCGGCTCTGTCCATTTCTCCCTGTTTTTCTTAAACGGCTGCGGGAAAGAGTCGGTCTCAAGCACGATCGCATCGAGCGGGATACGGGCCGCTACGTCTTGCAGTTCCGGCAACCGGAGAAGGGGTTTGGCAAAAGAAATCTTGCAGCCCATGTCGATGACAGCCGATGCCTCGTCGTAGCTACCCTGGAAATAGTGCGCTGCGCCTCCCAGCTCGCCCACTCTCTCGTCCCGCATGATCCGCAGGCATTCGGCCGTGGCCTCCCGCATATGCCAGATGACCGCGAGGCCATGATTACGGGCGATGGCTATCTGCGCTCGCAAAGCAGCTTCCTGATCGTCGTGAGGGGGCGAAGACGGCTGGAAATCGAGGCCGACCTCCGACATGGCGACTACAGCCTCGTCCCCGGCCAGGGAATCGAGATTCGCGAGGTCCGAGCCGCTCAGCGGACCATCCAGATCCTGCGGGTGGGCGCCCACTGCGGCAAACAGCGCCGGATTCGCGAGGGCGAGAACGACAGAGCGGGCCGAGCCGGCGGCCGTCACCCCGGCCACGACGATCGCGCCAACGTCCGCTTCTGCGGCACGCTGCAGAACGCCCGGCAGCTCAGAATCGTCGTACTGATCAAGATGGGTGTGAATGTCGATGAACAGACAGTTCCTCCCCGGCGCTGAACGCGGCGCGTGATTCTCCCCGCGCCTCGTCAATATTTCATCAATGTTTTATCAAGCAAGGGGGATGATATCGATTAAACGGCGGTATGCCCGCGCCGAACCACGTCGACCTCAGGCATGTTCGGACAGTACGCTATCCCCCATGTTCCCGCTAACAGCGCCCTCGCGCCGCGCCACACTGCTGTGGGCCTCCACCACGTTTGCGGCAATCGCATTCGCGTGCTCCTCCGACGCGATACCCGCGCCCGACCCATTTGTACCCACGCCAACCCTGGCGCCATTCCCGACCGCCGCTGGCATGGCTACTCCCACCCCCGAACTTGAGACAGTGACAGCGACGGCGACGGCGATCGCTGCCCCGATGCCCGAACGAGAGCCTCCGCTGGGGGTTCTGCGAACCGCGGCGCCGCAACCGCCGGTTCACTTCGATCCCCATCAGGAGGCCTCTCCCGCCCTCATAACCTGGGGACCTGCGCTTGTCTATGACCGTCTCTTCCGCTTCGAGCCGGACGGCCTCGCCGTGGGCGCGGTTTTGGGTTCTGGGGGTGGAGTGGCATGCGCGCTCTGCGAATCCTGGGAAATGGTCGACCTGACCACCTATCGGATAACCCTGCGGAGAGACGCCTTCTGGCAGGAGTTGCCGCCCGTGAACGGCCGGCGAGTCGTGGCCTCCGATGTCGTATTCAGCCTTCGGCGACAGGCCACTCCAGGCTGGCCGAACGCCGGATTGCTTTCCAACATTGAGTCGGTCGCGGCGATCGACCCGCAGACGGTCGAAATCGTTCTCAAGAGGCCCGATGCCGAACTCTTAGAAATTCTCGCTGACGGCCACACCGTGATCGTTGCTCCGGAGGCCGTTTCAGAGTCTGGCGACCTACTGGAAGGACCGATCGTCGGGTCGGGGCCGTGGCTCTGGAAGAGCACGTCCGAAACCCGCTCCGCCTTCGGCGCGAACATTGCTTTTTACGACCCGGTCCGGCCCGGCGTTACGACTCTCGAGATCGCCTACATATCTCCCGGAACGCAGTTCACGTCGCTGCTGACCGGAATAATCGACTTCGCCCAGCTCGGCCCCCAGGAATTCGCGACGGCGACCAGCCGCAACACGGACCTTCGGGTCGTTGATATGCCCCAGTCCGGCGTTGGGCTCGAATTCGCCATCAACACAACCCGCAGCCCGTTTGACTCGCTGGAAACCCGGCGCGCGCTGCTCGGAGCCCTGACCCCGTGGCAGGACCTCGGCGAAATATGGAGCGATGACGCGTTCGTGAGCGTGGGACTTCCCATCATCGACCCGGATTGGCTCTTGCCCGAATCTGAATTGCGACCCATCTTCAGGGATTTCGCGAGCGCCCCGCCGGCGCCACTAAGCCTCTCCGACGAAATCACGATAAAAGTCGGCCTGTTCGACGACCGCTATCAGGAGCAGGCGCGACGGATCGCCGACGCGCTATCGAGGCTCGGCGCGACGGTGACGATCGAAGAAGTGACGACCAGGGAGTTCGGCGACGCGGTCTGGTTTGGCGGCGATTACGACCTGTTCCTGGGCTCACAGCCGCCCGTGGCGAGCCTCAGCGACTACCTACTCGCCGTCTATCACTCGAGTGGCGCATGGAATACGACCGGCTACTCCACGCCGGTACTTGACGGGTTGATCGAGGCGCAGGCGGTTGAAAGTGATCCTGTTGTGCGTCGCCAGACAGTGCTTGAGATTCAGCGTCAGATCATGATGGGCGCCCACCGATTTGCCCCGGCCAGCCGGGTCGTGCGCTGGGTCTACTGGCCGTATGTGGAGAACTTCAGGCCAGCCACGCAGCGGGCCGACGGAAGTTTCCTCGCAGCGATACGGGTAGGCGACAGGCCACCGGGCCGCCGCTAGACAGCGGCAATGACCTTTAGAGCGTCTTCGAGAGCGTTCCAGCCAAGCAGGGAGCACTTGATCCTGACCGGGTAACGCTTCACGCCTTCCAGGGCCATCAACTCCCCCAGATCGATCTCCCCGCCGGCGTCATCGTCGGAACGAGAACGGCCCTGCATGAGAGCCCGGAACGCCTTGACTATCGCCAGCGTTTCAGGCAGGTTTTTGCCCTTGACGGCCTCGCCCATCAGCGATGCGGAGGCCTGGCTGATGGAACAGCCAACGCCTGTTATCGAGACGCCGTCGATCAGCCCGTCAACTAGCGACAGTTGGACCCTCACCTCGTCGCCGCAGAACGGGTTTATCGCTTCACCCTCGGCATCGGGCGACTCAAGTGGCTCGGAGTTCCGGGGCGAACGGTAATGATCCAGAACGACGTCCCGGTACAGCTCATCCAGATCTTCGGTTTCACGCATCAGGCAATGTTATGCCAGCCGCCGTGTGCCTCGGGGCGCCAAGAACCTATTCGGTGCTTACCGGCTCGGCTTTTCTGTCGATCGCGGCCTTCAGGGTGTGCCATGACAGGATTGCGCACTTGATCCGGGTTGGATAGGCCTTCACCCCGGCCAGCGCTTCGAGATCGCCGAGATCGTCACTACCGGCGCCATTGCCCGTGTCTGTGAGCAGACCGCGAAACGCATCGAAAATCTTGACCGCCTCGCCAACCGGGCGTCCCATGACCGATTCAGTCATAAGTGACGCGGACGCAATGGAAATGGCGCAACCCTCGCCTTCGAAGCCTACGTCGACGATGACCCCATCTTCCACTTTGAGGCCAACGGACACCTTGTCGCCGCAAAATGGGTTGAAGCCATCGGCGTAGTGATCGTGCCCGGCAGGCAGTCCCTGATTACGAGGCGACCGGCGGTGATCCATGATGATCTCCTGGTAGAGATCAGAGAGGTCTGAGCGATCGGGCACTACCCGAACACCTCGAACACCTGCTGGACTCCTTCGTAGAGGCGGTCGATCTCATCGGTGGTGTTATAGACCCCGAACGAAGCCCGCACTGTGGCGGGAATGCCGAAATGAGCCATGACCGGCTGCGCACAGTGATGGCCAGCCCTGATCGCTATTCCCTGCGAGTCAAGGACCGTCCCGACATCATGGGGATGCACTCCGTCAACGATAAAACTGATCAGCCCCGCCCTGCGCTTTGGATTGCCGATGATCTTGACACCATCGATCTCGTTCAGCCGTTGCAGGCCGTACTCGACCAAGCGGTGCTCGTGCTCGGCGATACGCTCGATGCCGACTCCCTGCACCCAGTCGATTGCGGCGCCCAGTCCCGCGACGCCGGCGATATGCGGCGTGCCGGCCTCGAACTTCGCCGGAAGATCCGCGTAGATCGTCTTCTCGAACGTCACGGAGGCGATCATCTCGCCGCCGCTCTGGTACGGAGGCATCGCGTTCAGCAGATCGTACTTTCCGTAAAGCACGCCGATGCCCGTCGGGCCGTACAGCTTGTGCCCTGAGAAGGCGTAGAAGTCGCAATCAAGGTCCTGCACGTCCACCGGGATGTGCGGCGCCGACTGCGCGCCATCTACCAGTACGACTGCACCGTGGGCATGCGCCATCTCCACGATCTGTTTTACAGGGTTGACCGTGCCAATCGAATTGGCCTGATGGACCACGGACACGAATTTCGTACGCGGGCCAAGAAGTTTTTCAAACTCGTCCATGAGCAGATCGCCATCGTCATTCATCGGAATGACCTTCAGGTTGGCTCCGCGCTCATCGCAGAGGATCTGCCACGGCACGATGTTGGAGTGGTGTTCCATCGCCGTGATGATGACGTCGTCGCCATCGCCAACATTGGCGCGGCCATAGCTTGACGCCACCAGATTGATGGCTTCCGTCGTTCCGCGAACGTAAATAATCTCCCTGGCGTCGCGGGCGTTGATGAAGGCCTGGGCCTTCACCCTGGTGTCTTCGTAAATGTCCGTCGCCTGCTGGCTGAGAGTGTGAACTCCGCGATGCACATTCGCGTTGAACGATGAGTAGTACTCGACCAGCGAGTCAATTACAGCCTGCGGTTTTTGGCTTGTCGCAGCGCTGTCGAGGTAGATGAGTGGCTTGCCATTTATCTCAATATCGAGGATGGGGAATTGGCCCCGGATTGCCGCGATGTCCAGCGGGCCTGAGTTTGCCTGCGGAGCTGGGTGTGCAGTTGGAGTCGTCATGTCTCCACGGCCTAGATCTTGAAGACGGGTAGAAGATCGGTGACGGTCTGGGTGAGATGGTCGCGCAAAGCGGCGGTCTCTACCTGATCGACAATCTCACTCGCATACGCGCTTATCAGCATATTACTGGCCGTTTCCTTGTCGATGCCCCTGGACATCATGTAGAAGACCGCGTCCTCGTCCACCTCGCCGGCCGCGGCGCCGTGGAAACACTGGACATCGTCGGCATAGATGATCAGGCTCGGCTTGGTGTCGACCTCGGCGCGATCGGACAAGAGGAGGTTCATGTCCCTCTGCACCGCGTACGTCTTCTGCGCGTCCTGTTCAACCAGGACCTGGCCGCTGAACACCGCCCGTGACTCACCCGTCAGAATACCCTTGTAGAGTTGCCTGCTGGTCGCGTGCGGTTTCGCGTGCGTAAGGCTGATGTGGTTGTCGAGGTGCTGCGAGCCGGAGGTCATGTAGAGCCCATTGAGAACGCACTCTGCGCCGGGCGCGTCCAGCAGCACGTGCATATCGTTGCGGCCGAGCCGGGCGCCGAAAGCAAACGATATCGCCGTCAACGATGTGTCCCCCCCCTGGCTGATACGGGTGGTGCCGATGTGGAATGCCTGCGTGCCTTCGTTCATTACCCGGTAATGGGTCAACCGGGCGCCATCCTCGAGAACGATCTCACTCACCGCGTTGGTGAAATAGGCTGACGATGAAGTGCCTGCATAGGTTTCGATGACGGTCGCCACGCTGTTCGCCTCAGCCAGCACAAGGACTCTTGGATAGGCCACGGTCGGCTCATCCAGATCGGTCGTGAAGAAGAGCAAGTGGACGGGCCTGTCGGGACTTACCTCGCCTGTGATCCGAACAAACGCGCCATCGGTCAGAAACGCCGTATTCAACGCGCCGAATCCATCGTCGCTCGAAACCGGCGCGTATCGGCCCAGATACCGATCGACGATGTCCGGGTGATCTACGGCCGCGGCGGCAAGGGTGGATACCTCCAGACCATCGCCAGTCTTCCCTGGTGTAGAAGAAAGATCCGGGACATGACGGCCGTTCACGAAGACAAGAGTCTCCCAGTCCTCGCTCCACGGCGCGACCGACTCAATGGCCTCCACCGTGACGCCGGCATCGCCCTCAGCAGTCGCCCCGGCACGCGTGAATTCGGCACGGGCTATGGGAGCGACGTTCGTGTACTTCCATCGCTCGTTGCCCCTGCGGGCGGTCGGCATGCCGACTTCTGCAAACCGTGAGAACCCCGCCTCCCGAAGAGCGGCAAAGGCGCCGTTAATTGTGCTGAGATCGCGGAATGCCGCCTGGTAGGCGCCCACCTCTTTGAGCATCGTGGTCATGACTTCTCTAATGATCTGGTGACTATCTGGACAACTCTGGGAAATTTTTGTCGTGATCGGCGTTGCGGCGGTTTAGCCGACGGTGGCAGCCTGGACATAGGCGTCGTAGCCGCTCTCCTCTACCTCAAGCGCCAGTTCTGCGCCACCGGACCGCACGATGCGCCCGTCGACCAGAATGTGCACGTAGTCCGGCGTGAGGTAGTTCAGCAGCCTCTGGTAGTGCGTGACGATCAGGAACGCCCGGTCGGGGCTCTTGAGGTCGTTTACGCCAGTTGCGACCGCTCTCAGCGCATCGATGTCGAGACCCGAGTCGGTCTCATCCAGGATGGCAAGCCGGGGCTCGAGGAGAGCCAGTTGGAGCATCTCAGCCCGCTTCTTCTCTCCGCCGGAGAAACCCTCGTTGACGGAGCGCCG
>JADFHP010000018.1 GCA_022567135.1 Chloroflexota bacterium | reverse complement strand
AGTGCAGATTCCCCTCCCTATTCCGCTCGCTCCGCCGGTCACGATGGCGACCTTGCCCCCGAGTTGCTGTGAGAGAACGGCCCCCGCGCCGCTCAACTCAGCACCGACCCGGCGTTCACGTTCAGCGCCTGTCCCGTGATCTCAGCCGCTTCGTCCGATGCAAAGAACGCCACTGCGTGCCCGATGTCCTCCGGCGTCTGCTCCACGGCGAGGGGATGGCGCATCTCGATCGCGCTGTCGTAGACCTCCCGCGCCGTCCAGCCGGCATACTCGTCCGTGGTCGCGACGCGATTTTCGGCAACCGCCTCCCAGATCTCGGTCCAGACCGTGCCCGGGCATACGCAGTTCACGTTGATGTTGTACTTGCCGAGGTCCTGCGCCAGAAGGTGGGTCCACTGGATGCAGCCCGCCTTCGAGACCAGGTAGGGGATGAGCTGCCGACCGAGGACAACGTCGGCTCCGCGCGGAGCGCGGCCGCCCTGCGACGCGATGTTGACGATCTTGCCCTGGCGCCGCTCCTTCATGTGCGCGGCGACCACTTCCGCCGTGTTGACCATTCCACGAAGGTTCACATCGTTGGTCATGTCCCAGTCGGCGTCTGTGAAGTCCGTGCGCTCGGTGAATCCCGGCGCGCCGACTACGCCCGCGTTGGGCACGCAAATATCTATCTTGCCGTGCTTCTCGATGACCGAGTCGGCCATCCCGGCCAGTGACTTCCGGTCGGTAACGTCCGTCCGGAACCCGGCGGCCACGCCCCCGTTCCGGACGATGTCCTCCGCGGTGCTGCGCGCCGCGTCTTCATCGATGTCGGTAACGACCACGGCCGCGCCGCGCTCGGCGAGCACACGGGCAATGCCCGCGCCGATGCCCCGCCCTGCTCCGGTAACGACCGCCACCCTGCCCTCGAGCTGGCGCGGCTCTTGCTCGGCGGACTCGGCCATCCGCTTGCTCCTACTCTCGCTCTGAAGTTGCTGCTAGACGAAAGGATGCGCGGGCAATAGTAAACCGGCCGGGCTACGGCGTGCCGAGCGTCTGGGCCACTGACTTGCCGGGCGGCGAGGGGCGCGCCACCAGGAAGAGTGACGCGACCACGGCGAGAATCGCGGCGACGAAGGCGAGCACGAACACCCCGCCGATGCCGGAAGCGTCCCCGGCGTCGGAGCTGATAAGACCGGCAAGAATGGCCGAGCCGACTATGCTGCCGAAGTAGCGCGACGTGGAGTACAGACCCGACGCGACTCCCGTCTGATCTGCGCCGACAGACTCCACGGCCGTCGTCTGGAGGCCCGGCCATGAGAGCCCCACGCCGACTCCAACTATCGCCAGTCCGATGACCAGGATCGTCAGGTCGATATCTTCGCCTGAGGTGGCAATCAGGAATGCGCCAAGGCTCAGCATCACCAGGCCCGCAAAGGTCGGCGCTCGCCGTCCCAGCCGGTCCGCAAGACGCCCGCCAACAGGCGTCATGAACAGCATCGCAATCGATAGCGCGAGCAGCACGAAGCCGATCTCGATTTCGCCGTACGTGCCCCTGCTCGTCAGCAACAGCGGCACCGCGAGCAGTAGCGAGTACATGGCCATGTTGCTGAAGGCAATCCCGGTCGTTGCAGCGGCGTAGGAGCGGCTGGCAAACAGACGGGGCTGGAATATGGGTGAGCGGTGGCGGAACTCCCACCGCAGGAATGCCAGTCCCACTACTACGACCACAGCCGCGGCCGGAAGTACCAGCGACAGCGACGCTCCCCTCGCCAGTCCCATGATGACGGCGGCGGCGCCCATGAGCACAACCGGCAAGAGCAGTGCGCCAACCCAGTCGAAAGGCGCCTTTTCCGTGTTGGACGGCGGGACGTCGGGGATGAATTTGAAGCCCATGATGATGGCGAAGGCTACGACCGGGACGTTAACGAGGAAGATTGCCTGCCAACCCGCGCCGGCGACGAGCAGGCCGCCGATGGGCGGACCGCTTGCGGCCGCAAGCCCGGAAGCAGCGCCGATGACGCCGAAACCGCTGGCGCGCCTCTCCGCCGGCACGACGTCGCGAACGATGGCAATCCCGTTGGGTAGGACGAGGGCTATTGAGACGGCCTGCAAGACCCTGAAGCCGAGCAACACGGCGAACTCGGGTGAGAGCGCTGCCCCGATTGACGCGACTCCGAACGCCAGGAGCCCGCCGAGCATCAGGCGGCGACGGCCATAGCGGTCGCCCAGGCTTCCGGCAAGAGGCTGCAGGGACGCCATCGCGACCAGGTATAACGTAACCAGCCAGGCGGCCGTAGATATGCCGACATCCAGATCGTCGATGACGTCCGGCAACGCAACCGCGATCATCGTCGAGTTGAGAGGCGCAAGAACGGTATACGACGCGATCGCTGCGAGGGTCAGCCTTACGCGGGCCGGGCTGACGCTGGCAGCAAAGCTGGGCTGATCGGCTGCGGCCAAGGATTAGATCCTCGCTCGAGACAGATATTCACATGTGGGGTTGAAAGGGCCTGTGCCGCCCGGCGTGCGGCGATTTCGATGCGGACGTCCCGGCTTGAGCGACGGGCCCTCGACTAGCTAATTATCCGCACAGTGCCCGCGTCGCCGTTGACCTCGATCGTCTGGCCGTCTTTGATCATCGATGTCGCACCGCCCGTCCCGCCGACGCAGGGAATCCCATACTCCCTCGCCACGATGCCGCAATGGCTCAGCGGGCCGCCCGTATCGGTCACGATGCCACCCGCAATGGCGAACAGCGGAGTCCATGGCGGCGCAGTTGTCGCCGCAACCAGTATGTCGCCCTTGTTCAGCTTTCCCGCATCCGTCAGCCTGATCACGACCTTCGCGGTTCCCGTCACCACCCCGGACGAGACCGGGGTACCAATGATGGTCCCGTCCGCCGCCGGTGGCTGCGGAGGGTTGCCAAAGAACCTGCCGAGTGCAGCGGTAACCGGGTTCAGCGGTGGCGGGCCGTAGTCAGTGCCGATTACGGGGGGAGGAGCAAAAGCCCCGAACTTCGACATCTCCTCTTTCTCCCGCGCGACGACCGACCGAAAATCCTCGCCGTTCTTCAGGCTCGCTCGAATCTGGTCCGGAACGAGGTACATCACATCAGCCGCGGCGTCCAGCTTCCCCGTATCAACGAGCCGCCGCCCGAACTCCAGGAACATTTGCCTCATGAAATGGAGGCTCTGCTGATCAATCCAGAAGTTGTGGTCCTCCTGGATGCGCCCGCCGGCCAGCGCGGCCGCGAGCAGGAACTCAAACTGGTCCCGCACTGGCTCCGGGTAGGATTCCAACTTCTTGCGCGCCCCGGCTACCGCGGCTTCGCGTTCTGAGGCAAGCCGTGCGTGTGTCTCCCTGGGATCTTGCGCATCCTCATCCATGTAATCTTTCATCATGTTAATTACGGTCGATGGGTCTTCGGTCCAACTTGGATGGGCTACCTCGAGAACTCCGTCCGACCGGTGACCGTAGCGGTCTAGCAGCTCGCGCAACTCTCGCAAGAACTCCCGGCCTTCATCGGTCCCAACGAAGCCGGACAACGCGGCACTGGCCGATTTTGAGCGCAGCGGGTTGGCAATGCCGGGAACGTCTTTGTACTTCTGGCTCAGGTCCCAGATCGCCTCGCCGGCCACAATGCTCATGTTTCGGATGCCCTGTAACAGGCGGTACGCCTCAAGCTCTTCAGCTCCCTCGAACAGGTCGTTGTAGAAGTCGACGAACATGCTTGGCCCAACCAGCATCGGTATCGCAAGGTGAAAGTGGATATCCCAGAACAGCGTGTATCGCGTTATCGAATCATCCATGTGGCTCAGCAGCTGGTCGTCGGAGGCAGCGGGCAGATCGAACTCGGCCCATGCCTGAAGTTCCGACTTGACCTTTGGCAGCCACTCTTCGTCCCAGCGCTTCTCGTACGTGCCAAGCAGCTCTTTGACCACCTCTTCGGCCTGCGCGCCCGCTGCCTCCATCTCCTCGGGTGGCATCGACGGCACGATCGCGATGTAATACTGGGTATTAAATCGGCCCACATTGAATGTCAACGGCTGGCCCGCGGCCTGCAATCCCTGTGTGGCTCCAGTCGCCCACGGAAATGTGCCAAGCCAGCCGCACATCGGCGTGATCGGCTCTGGAGCGTGCTGCCGATCCTGCTTCCAGGGCAGGTTGATCAACTCCGGCGGATCCCAGGTAACGGGAAATTCATCTGGGATGGGGATTACGGTCGGCTCGGGGTGGTCGGGCATCTCGGCGTCTCCGGTCTGCTACCTCGGGGTGGGCGTCTGTGCACCGGCGAATAGTAAGCGGGACGGGCGGCGATTGCCAGTAACCCCTGGCTGTCCCGAGCGGACCGAAGAACGATAAACTCAGTTGCCCCGGCTGTCCGCCTGACGGACGGCCTTTGATTGCCACCCATCTCCACTGGATCTGACACCCCTTGCAAAGAACCCTCACAGAACCCGTCGAACTAGAGAAAATCGTCTCGCTGGCCAAGCGCCGGGGCTTCGTCTACCAGAGCAGCGAGATCTACGGCGGCCTTGGCAGCACGTGGGACTTCGGCCCGCTCGGCGTCGAGATGAAACGGAACATCAAGGACGCCTGGTGGCGGGCCATCGTCCGGGAGCGCGACGACGTGGTCGGCCTCGACGCCGCCATACTCATGCACCCCGATGTCTGGGTGGCCAGCGGGCACGTCGGCGGATTCACAGATCCGCTGGTCCAGTGCCAGGGCGAGTGCAAGGAGCGTTTCCGCGCGGACGCGCTGGACGGCGAGACATGCCCCAACTGCGGCGGCGAACTCGGCGAGGCACGCCAGTTCAACCTGATGTTCAAGACGTTCATGGGGCCGGTTGAGGACGACGCCGCACAGATCTGGCTGCGGCCGGAGACGGCGCAGGGCATCTTCGTCAACTTTGAGAACGTGTTGAACGCATCCCGGAAGAAGCTGCCCTTCGGGATCGCCCAGATCGGAAAATCGTTCCGCAACGAGATCACGCCCGGCAACTTCATATTCCGCACGCGCGAGTTCGAGCAGATGGAGATGGAGTACTTCTGCCACCCGGACGAGGCCGAAAAATGGTTCGAATACTGGGTCGAGTTCAGCATGGAATTCTTCACCCGCTTCGGCATTCGCAAAGAGATGCTCCGGCTAAGGGAGCACACCGACGACGAGCGGCCCCACTACGCGACCCGCGCCACCGATATCGAATACCGGTTCTCGTTCGGCTGGTCGGAGCTGGAGACGATCAACCACCGGGGCGACCACGATCTCAAGGCCCACTCAGAAAAGAGTGGCAAGGACCTTTCCTACTTCGACGAGCAGACCAGGGAGCGGTTCATTCCGCACGTCGTCGAGCCCGCAATGGGCGCCGACCGGACCCTGCTCGCACTCCTGGCCGACGCCTATGACGAGGAAGAGGGCGAGAAAGAGACCCGCACGGTGCTGCGCCTGCACCCGGAGATCGCGCCCATCACGGTCGCCGTGCTTCCACTGAGCAAGAAAGAGACGCTCGTGCCGACGGCGAAGCGCGTGCATGAGATCCTGAGCAAGAGCTGGAACGCCCACTATGACGATACGCAGAGCATCGGCCGCCGCTACAGGCGCCAGGACGAGGTGGGCACGCCCCTCTGCGTCACCGTCGACTTCAAGACGGTCGAGGAAGACGACGCCGTCACGATCAGGCATCGTGACACGATGGAGCAGATCAGGGTGCCCGTAGAGAACATTGCCGCCGCGGTTGGCGATCAACTGGAAGCCATCCGCAAAGACGTAACGTCTTAAGTTGACCGGCCTGTGACCGATCTCGACCTCATAGAAATCTTCTTACTGGTAACGCGCTGGGTTCACGCCATCGCGGCCGTCGCGTGGATTGGCGGAAGCGTTCTCTTCGCATTCGTCCTGCGGCCGGTCGGCAAGCTGGAGCCGGAAGCGATGGGCCGGATCATGCCCCACGTCGGCCGCTACTACCGCGAGATGGTGGACATATCCGTCGTTGCGATCATCTTCTCCGGGCTTCTGCTAACGCTCGACCGCCTTGCCGACGAGGCAGCCACCGCCACATACGGCGCGGTCCTTGGCGTAAAGATCGGCGTGGCGCTGTTGATGTTCATCCAGATGTGGAACCTGCGCCAGTCCGGCGGCGGTGCGATCACCGGCCCGCGCTGGGTGCAAAAGTTCTCCTGGCTGCTCGGCTACAACGCCCTCGTCTTCATGGGCGTCATCGTCTACTTCCTCGCCAACCTGCTCGGTGTGCTTTTCGATGACGCGCTGCGGGCGGTGAGTTAAGCCAGACCTACCCGGCCAGCCCCCGCTCCCAGACCCGCACGCCCGACGCATCCACGTCCCGCAGCAGATCGCCGGGCGTTGCGCCGCTGATCGGGTGGATCAGCTCAGGCGCTATCTCGGCCAGCGGCGCCAGGACGAACGCCCGCTCCGGCATGCGCGGATGGGGCACCTGGAGTCCCGGCACGTCGATTACGCGATCCCCGTACAGCAGCAGATCGAGGTCTATCGGCCTGGATTCGTTCTTGCGCTTCCGGTTGCGGCCAAGCTTGGTCTCGATCTGGAGCAGCCGGTTCATCAGCTCTGTTGCGGGCATCGTTGTACGGAGGCGGCAGACCTGGTTCAGGTACGCCGGCTGCGGCTCGCCAACTCCCCACGGCTCGGTCTCATATATCGACGACTCGCCGGTCAGGTCGCCGAGGTTGGATAGCTCTTCACGCGCCACCCTCAGATTGAGCTCGCGGTCTCCCAGGTTCGCACCCAGGCCGATATAGGTGTCCGCGGGCTCTCCGTACGGGCGCCTTTTGCTCTCGACCCGCACCGGAAACTTCGGAAACGGCATCAGGGCGTTTGGGGGCCTTCCCAGCCCCGCACGATGGCGTCCGACATCTTCGCCACCCGCGCCATAACCTTCACGTCATGCACGCGAACCATGTCGGCGCCGCTGGCAATCGCCAGCGCCACGGTCGCGGCGGTCCCCTCAACGCGATCGTCAACCGGCAGGTCCAACACCAGCCCTATAGATGATTTACGCGACGTGCCGATAAGCGTGGGGAACCCGAGCTGCGTCAACTCGTCCAGATGGCGAAGCACCTCCAGGCTGTGGGCGGCCGTTTTGCCGAAGCCGATTCCGGGGTCCAGGATGATTCTGTCCCTCTTCACGCCGGCCTTCTCAGCCTCATTGACCGTGGCGATCAGGTCCGTGATCACCTCGCCAACGACATCGTCATATCGCGCCCTGGCCCTGATGTGGGAGATAACGATTGGCGTCCCGAGATCGGCGATGGTCTCCATCATCTCCGGGTCGTAGCCCAGCATCGTCACGTCATTGACCAGCCCCGCGCCGGCATCCACCGCGGCCCTCGCGACCGCCGCCTTGCGGGTATCGATGCTTACCGGCAACGAGCACGCAGCGCGAACCGCCTCGATCACCGGCAGCACGCGTTCCAACTCCTCCTGCACGCCGACAGATCGCGCGCCGTCGTACACACCGGGCGGACGCGTCGACTCGCCGCCGATATCGAGGATGTGGGCGCCTTCGCGCTCGAAGCGCACGGCCTGCTCAACCGCGGCCTCAATCGCTGCCTCGTTCTCCGGGCGGAGCCCATCGCCCGAGAACGAGTCAGGAGTGATGTTGAGCACGCCCATCACGTACGTGCGCGCGCCCCACTCAAACGTGGCGCCACCGATTTTCATGGCGCCTCTGGAGGCCGGTTTCGGGGTATCAGAAGCAGATGTGGAAGTCACCCTGCGATAGTAGCACCGGGGCCTATTCGGAAGATCAAATTCAAGTTGCGGCGGCAATACGGCTGAGATACGATTCGGCCTGCATTTCCAGTAAATTCGGCAGAAATTTCAAAAACCCCGCACCAGTTTTCGACCACGCGCGGTCCAGGCCTGAAGAGCACGCCCCATCGCAACCACTCAGCCAGAGCCAACAGAGAAAGATTCGTCAAACCCTGAAGAGGGCTCGGATGACAGGGCTCCGGACAAGCGGGCGCAACTCTCTGAGCGGCGCGAAGCCGGCCGGCTTGGCGGTGGGCAGCGGCGCATCGACGCCCAGCACGAGAAGGGCAAACTGACCGCAAGGGAGCGCCTGGGAAAGCTGCTTGATCCCGGCTCCTTCACCGAGATCGACCCCTTCGTACAGCACCAGTCCGGCGACTTCGGCCTCGACAAGATGCGCTTCGATGGCGACTCAGTCATCACCGGTTACGGACTGATCGACGGCCGCCAGGTATTCGTTTTCGCCATGGACTTCACGGTCATCGGCGGAACGCTGTCGGAGGCGGCTTCCGGCAAGATCTGCAAGGTGATGGACCACGCCACCAACACCGGCGCGCCCGTGATCGGCATAAACGACTCCGGCGGCGCCCGCATCCACGAGGGCGTGGCTTCGCTGGCGGGATACGGCCAGCTATTCCGGCGCAACGTCCTCGCGTCCGGCGTCGTGCCCCAGATCACGATCATCGCCGGACCATCGGCCGGAGGCGCCGTCTACTCCCCCGCCCTGACCGACTTCATCTTCATGGTCGAAAACATCGGCCAGATGTACCTGACCGGCCCCGGCCCGGTGAAGGCCGCGACCGGCGAAGACGTCACCTTCGAGGACCTTGGCGGCGCGCTCATGCACGCCAGCCGCAGCGGTGTCGCCCAGTTCACCGCACCAGATGAGGACACCGTTCTCGCAGACGTGCGGCGGCTGCTCTCTTTCCTGCCGTCGAACAACACGGAAGACCCTCCACGCGTCGATACCGGCGACGATCCGGGTCGCACAGACCAGGCACTTGCGTCCATTGTCCCCGAAAGCTCATCCCAGCCCTATGACATGAACGACATCATCCATTCGATCGTCGACAACGGCGACTTCATGCCCGTGCACAACGCGTTCGCGCCCAACATCGTCGTTGGCCTCGGGCGGATGGACGGCGGCACCGTCGGCATCGTGGCAAACCAGCCCAACTACCTCGCCGGCGTTCTCGACATCGACGCCTCGGACAAGGCCGCACGATTCGTACGGTTCTGCGACGCCTTCAACATCCCGATAGTCACGCTGGTGGACGTCCCCGGCTTCATGCCCGGCACGCAACAGGAACACGGCGGAGTGATCCGGCACGGCGCCAAGCTGCTCTACGCCTACGTGGAGGCCACAGTGCCCAAGATCAGCGTCATCACCCGCAAGGCCTATGGCGGCGCTTACATCGTCATGAGCAGCAAGGAGCTGCGAAGCGACGTCAACCTGGCATGGCCCTCGGCGGAGATCGCCGTGCTCGGCCCGGACGGCGCAGTCGACATCATCCACCGGCGTGAAATAGCGGACGCCGAAGACTCTCCGGCCAAGCGCACCGAACTCATCGACGATTACCGCGAGAAGTTCGCCACGCCTTACATAGCGGCCGAACGCGGCTGGCTCGACGATGTTATCGATCCCATCGAAACGCGGCCGCAGATCATCAAGGCCCTGAGAATGCTTGCAAACAAGATAGACACGAATCCCGCCAGGAAGCACGGCAACATTCCGCTTTAGCCCTGCCGGGAGTTACGTCACAAAGACAATCGGGAGGACTACTGAATGGCGGATACCGCTGCGATCGAGAGGGCTAAGGAGCACTTCGGGAAACTTCTGATTCCACAGCTTGAGCGCGTGGCGCGAATCAAGGCCGAGGGCGATTGGCTCGACTTCAGCGAGATAAAGCCCATCATCATCGGCACGCTGGGCGGCGACGGCATAGGCCCGGCAATCACAGAAGAAGCCCGGAGAGTCGTGGAAGAGCTTCTTGCAGACGAAGTGGCCTCTGGCAAGGTCGAGTTCCGCGCCATCGACGGGCTGACCATCGAAAACCGGGCGAAGCACATGCAGGCCATTCCGGACAACGTGCTGGAAGAGATCAAGGGCTGCCACGTCACGCTGAAAGGCCCGACGCACACTCCCGAGGAGGGCGACGGCTGGCCGAATCTTGAGAGCGCCAACGTCGGCATGCGCAAGGAACTCGATCTGTTCGCAAACGTGCGGCCGGTGCGGGTGCCATCACTCGGCATCGACTGGATGTTCTTCCGCGAGAACACCGAAGACTCATACGCGGTCGGCTCGGAGGGGATCAACGTCACGGGCGACCTCGCAATCGACTTCAAGGTCATCACAACCCCCGGATCCGAGCGGATCATCGAAGCCGCATTCGAGTACGCCAAACAGAACGGCAAGACCAGCGTAACGATCATCACCAAGGCCAACATAATCAAGACGACCGACGGCAAGTTTCTGGCCATCGCGCGCGAAGTCGGCGAGCGCTATCCCGGCATCGACCTGGACCCCTGGTACATCGACATCATGACCGCGAAGCTGATCGACCCGGCCCGGCAGTCGGAGTTCCAGGTCTTCGCCATGCCCAACCTCTACGGCGACATACTGACCGACGAGGCGGCGCAGATCCAGGGCGGCGTCGGCACCGCGGGCAGCGCCAACCTCGGCAAGCGCTACGCAATGTTCGAGGCGATTCACGGAACTGCACCGCGCATGGTGGACGAAGGCCGGGCGCAGTACGCCGACCCGAGTTCGATCGTCAGGGCGGGCGCCATGCTGCTGCAGCACATCGGTTTCGGCGATCTAGGCAAGAGGCTAAACATGGCGATAGAGATCTGCGGGCAGTACGAGAAAAAGGTCGCCACAACAGGACGCGACACCGGCGCGACCGGCCGCGAGGTCGGAGAGTACATTGTCGAGACGGTTCGAGACTCTTCGCTCGAGAGCAGGTGGGACGAGTACGTCGCGGCTGAAAAGTAACACACGGGCTTCACGGGCTTGGCGGCCGTGAGTCATAGCATGACCACCACCCCCGATTAGCACGACAGAGATCAACCAGGGGAAGAGAAATTGCGAAGCAAAGTGACCGTGGTCGGCGCGGGCAACGTTGGCGCAACCACCGCTCAGCGAATAGCGGACAAGGGCTATGCGGACGTGGTGCTCGTCGATATCATCGACGGCCTGCCGCAGGGAAAGGCCCTGGACATGATGGAGGCCGGACCGGTCGTCGGGTCCGACGCCACCGTGACGGGAACCAACTCCTATGAGGAGTCCGCCGGGTCAGACATCGTCGTCATCACAGCCGGCGTGGCCCGCAAGCCCGGCATGAGCCGGGACGATCTGCTATTCACGAACATGAAAATCGTAGGCGCGGTGACCGTAGAGGTGGTCAAGCACTCCCCGGAGACCATCCTCATAATCGTCTCCAACCCGCTGGACGCAATGGTGCAGCATGCCTACAACCTGAGCGGCTTCCCCCGCGAGCGCGTAGTCGGCATGGCCGGAATCCTGGACACCGCGCGCTTCAGGACCTTTCTCTCCCTGGAACTAAACGCCTCGGTCAACAACATATCGGCTTACGTTCTTGGCGGCCACGGCGACTCCATGGTCCCGCTGATCGGCAACACCACCGTCGGCGGCGTGCCGGTCGCCAGCCTGATCGAAAAGAGCCGTCTTGAAGAGATCGTCCAGCGCACCCGCGACGGTGGAGCCGAAATCGTCGGCCTGCTGAAGACCGGGAGCGCATACTACGCCCCCTCCGCGGCCATCGTTCAGATGGTGGAAGCGATACTTTTCGACACCAAGGCGATACTGCCCTGCGCCGCATACCTGCAGGGCGAGTACGGTATCGATGGCCTCTTTGCCGGCGTGCCGGTCAAACTGGGCGCCGGCGGCGTTGAGGAGATCATCGAGGTTGAGTTGACGCCGGATGAGGCGGCGGCCCTGAAATCGTCTGCGGCTGACGTTCAGGAGCTGGTGGACGCAATGGCGGCCAACCCCCAGTAATCCCAGGAAACAGGGGCGGGGTAGTCGGGAGAATAAAATCCGGCCCCCATACGCCTGGCCGCCGGGGCATCTAATCGGAACCGTCCTGACTCTGGCGCAACCGGCCGGATCAGACCCCCGCCAGTTCTCCCACGGCGTCCTGCAGCTTGCCGGTTGAGACCATGTGCTTGTTCATCCCCAGCTCCTTCGCGCTGAAGCCCATTGCCAGGCCCAGCATCTGCGGCAGGTGCAGTATCGGCAGGTCCACCGCGCTGCTGCGGTTCTTCTTGACCGCCTTGCCCTGGAAGCCGTCCAGGTTCAGGTGGCAGAGCGGGCACGGCGTCACCATGGCGTCTGCGCCAAGGTCCTTGGCTGTTCCGGTATGCGTGGCGACCATCTTCAGCGAGTTGTCCTGGTTGATGAATAGAATCGGCAGGCCGCAGCAGGCTCGCGAGCCCCTGAATTCGACCACCTCTGCGCCGGTGGCCTCGATTACCTGCTCGAGCGACGTCTCCCGCTCCGGCACTTCGGCGAAGCCCAGGGCGTCGCTCGGCCGGATCATATAGCAGCCATAGAACGGCGCGAACTTCAGGCCCGACAAGTCGACTACGAAATGCTCTTTCAGCTTGTCCAGTCCGTACTCCTCGACAAGAATCCACAGCAGGTGTTTCGTGACCGTATCGCCGTGATACTCGAGCCCCTCAGCGGCGAGGTCTGTGTTGATCTCGGCGAGGTAGTCTGAGTCCCGTGAGACGGCGTGCTGCGCCTGGGACATCACCCCCTGGCATGTCGAGCAGATAGTCATGATCGGCAGGCCCATCTGCTCGGCCTGCGCGAAGGTCCGGACGTTCAGCGTATCGCCCAGCTTCTGGTTCTTCTCCTGGAGCACCCCTGCGCCGGTGCAGGAGGCGTTCACCAGCTCCACGACCTCGATCCCGAGCTTGCCGAGGACCAGCTTCGTTGACGTGTAGAGTTCGGGGGTACCGCCCAGGGCAACGCAGCCCGGCCAGAACGCGTACTTCAATTCTTCCCCTCAGCTTTCTTCACGATCTCCCCCACGGCCTTCTTCGAGGGAATCTTGTGGTCTCGCACCGGCGGCAGCTTGCCTTTCAGCAACGCTTTCACACCTACTGGAGCCATTGCGAGCTGGCCCGGAATGTTCATGACTCCGATGCTCTCTATCGTCAGCCGGGTCTCGTTGAGCCTCCCCGACCGCTTTACCGAATTCACGAATGAGTCTGTGTGGCGCGATCCGGCCGTGCTTTTGACGCCGGCCTCCATCGCAAGGTCCCGCATCACCATGATGCGGCCCATCGGATCGACATCTTTGGGACAGACCTCCACGCACTGCATACAGCGTGTGCAATCCCAGATCCCGGTCGGCTCATTCAGATCCTTCAGCCGTTCCTCGGCCTTGCCGTCCCTGGGGTCGGCGACGAATCGATACGCCTTCGCCAGCGCGGCCGGGCCGATGAAGTTTTCGTCCACCTCCAGCACTGTGCATTCGGACACGCAACAGCCACACATGATGCAGTTCATCACGCCGGCCAGGTGGACCATGGACTCGTCGGAGGCCAGGTACTCGGCCTCGGGCTCGGGGCCGGTCGGCTGCATATACGGATCTATCTGCCGGACCTTGTCCCAGAACGACGTGAAATCGGTTATCAGATCGGTGATGACAGGCATGTTGCCCATCGGCTCGATCGTCAATGTCTCGCCGGGGGACCAGACACTATCTAACTTGGTCTTGCAGACCAGTTTCGCCCTGCCGTTCACCCGCATGCCGCAGGAACCGCAGATCGATGCCCGGCAGGCGCACCTGAGCGATAGCGTCCCGTCGATCTCTTCCCGTATTTTTATCAGGGCGTCGAGGACCGAGAACCAGTCCTCGACCTCCAGCTCATACTCCTGGAAATACGGCTCGGGGCTGCTGGTTTCGGGGTCGAAGCGCCCGACTCTCAGCTTCGCCAGCATCTAATAGGCCCTTTCGATCGGTTCCCACTTCGTGATGGTCACGTCCGATGTCTCCGTCCTGACACCCCCCAAACCATCAGGGTCCTTGTACACATGCGTGTGCTTCAGCCAGTTCTCATCGTCCCGGTCCGGCAGGTCGGTGCGGGAGTGTGCGCCCCGGCTCTCCTTGCGCATGAGCGCGCCCTGGCAGATCGACTTCGCCACATCAAGCATGAAATCCAGCTCGAGCGCGAATATGAGATCCGTATTGAACACTTTCCCCTTGTTGTCTACCGAGACCTGAGGGTATTTACCGCGCAACTCGTCTACTTTGGCGTCGGCGCCTTCCATGCTGGCCTGGTCCCGGAATACGCCGATGCCTTCCGTCAGGGACTCGGCAAGCTCATTCCTCATCGCTGCCCAGCGAATGCCCTGCGGCCTGTCGAGGATTTCCTGGATTCGCTTCTTGTCTGACTCCAGTTGAGAATCCGATGAGCCGTTTCTGCCGACCGTTTTCACATACTCGGCCGCCGCGATAGCCGAGCGTTTGCCAAACACAATCGTATCCAGCAGCGAGTTCGCGCCAAGGCGGTTGGCGCCGTGCACGCTCACGTTGGCGCACTCGCCCGCGGCGTACAGGCCCGGAATCACGGTCGCGCCGTCAATCGTCGTCTTGATGCCACCCATGATGTAGTGCATCCCGGGCCGGATTTCGATCGGCGATTCACCGAGGTCGATTCCCCGGAACTCCACCGCTACTTCCTGCAGATAGCCGAGCTTTTCTTCGATGAATTTTGTACCAAGGTGCCTGAGATCCAACAGCACGTTGCCGTTGATGCCCCTGCCCTCGTTAATCTCGATCTGTTCGGCGCGCGATACGACGTCTCTCGATGCCAGTTCCATAAACTCGGGGGCGTAGTTCTCCATGAACCTGTCGCCATCGGCGTTGATCAGGTATGCGCCCTCCCCGCGCGCCGCCTCGGAGAGCAGAATCCCGTTGCCGGCCAGCGTCGTCGGGTGGTACTGGACCATCTCCATGTCCATCAGCGATGCGCCCGCGTCCCACGCCAGCGCCAGGCCGTCTCCCGTGCAGATCAGCGCGTTGGTAGACGGCTCGAACACCCGCCCCGCGCCACCCGCCGCCATGATCACGGCCTTCGCACGAATCGTCTCCATCTCGCCGGTGCGCATGTCCATTGCAACCGCGCCCCGGCAGACCCCGTCTTCAACGATCAGCGAGGTGACGAACCACTCTTCATAGATTCGGACGTCGTTCCGCATGATCTGTTCGTGGAGCACATGCAGCATTGCGGAGCCGGTGATCGCGCCGACGAAGAACGTGCGCGCCTCCCGCTGGCCGCCGAACGCGCGAGTGCCGAGCCTGCCCTCCTCATCGCGGCTGAAGATGACGCCCATGTGCTCAAGCTCGATGAGCGTATCGCCGGCCTCACGCACCATCACCTCTACGGAGTCCTGATCAGCCAGGTAGTCAGAGCCCTTGATCGTGTCGTAGGCGTGGCCCTCCCACTCGTCGCCACGGTCTGTAAGCGCCGCGTTGATGCCGCCCTGGGCGGCGTTCGAGTGGCTGCGCACCGGGTGGACCTTGGTCAGCACCGCGGTGTCCACGCCAAGCCGTACCGACTCGACCGCGGCTCGGAGCCCGGCAAGGCCTGCGCCGATTATCAGCACATCATGTTCGTACATCCGCTGCTCCGCAGAGGCGCCCTGGCGGCGCACCCTGATTGAATTCGATGCTCACGCGTCGCGCGTCGCCTCACCCGGCAGGTATTCAGCATAAAGATTGATGGCCATCATCAGCGTCGCCACGCTCATCATGTCCCGAATCTCACCGGAGCGAATCATCTCAGGAATTAATGTAAGCGAATGCTTCTCCACGACGATGTCCTCGTCAACATCTTCCGGCAACGGATCCGGCGACAGGTCGAGGGCCAGGAATCGGTGCATCCACTCGGTCGAGTAGCCGGGCGCGGCCCACTGCCCGCCCATTGGGATCAACCGGCCGGCGCGATAGCCCGCCTCTTCTCTCAGCTCGCGCTGGGCTGACGCTTCCGGGGAGCCGTCGCCCGGCTCGGACTTGCCCGCCGGCAACTCAAGCAGCCTCTCCCCCGCGGCATGGCGAAACTGCCTCACCATCAGAACCGTTCCCGTATCTGTAACAGGCACGATTACGGTCGATTCGGGATACTCGACTACTTCCCGCTGCACCGGCGGGTCATCGCCATTCTGGATGGTGTCCAGGCGCAGCGTCCAGCCTGAGCCATCGTAGACGCGGCGTGAGTCAAGCACTCTCAGGGGTGTCATTACGACGATGATACCGCATTCGACGCCGATTACGGATGAAGATTCAGCGAGGCTCGCTGTCGCGCCTGGAAACCGCGCCCTGGCGCATTCCGAGACGCCTGGTCAGCGACTCGTAGAACGATGTCGCAGGGCTCCGCCGCAGGAATCGCGCCGTATGGGGGGAGACTTCGACGCGAACGGCTTCACCGGCCCGCACCGGAATATCGACGAAACCGTCAACACTGCAGACAGCCTCCGACTCCGTCTCGAGCGTCATCTCGACCGTGGCGCCCGGCGGCAGCACCAGTCCACCCTGGAGGCTCATATGCGCGGCGACCGGTTTAAGCAGGAAAGACCGGCTCTCCGGGTCCATCACCGGTCCTCCAAGAGCCAGCGAGTAGCCGGTCGAGCCCGTTGCCGTCGCCACGACGAGTGCATCGGCCCTGTAGGTCTCCAGGTGGACCCCGTTTACAACGACATTCATATCGATCAGCCTGATCTCCGATCCGCGCGCCAGAACCACATCGTTGAGCGCATGAAAAGGGCCGGACGCGTCGTTCCCAACCACCGCCTGGATCATCGTCCGCTCGTCCACTCTGGCGTTGCCGTCGAGGTACCAGCCGAGGCCATCGAGGGCGTCCTTCGCCTCGATCTCAGACATGAACCCCACTCTCCCCAGGTTCACACCAACAATCGGTATCTTCCTGGGGGCCGCTTCCTGGACCGCCATCAGTATCGTCCCGTCACCGCCTATTGTGACGAGCATGTCCGTTGCTGCGAGTTCGTGTGCGTGATCGGTTGCGTCTTCCGCCGCGCTCATCCACCACTCTGCGGAACCGGAGTAGCGGTCGGCGATCTCGCCCGCGAGATCGCGCGCCTCGCTCAGGAGGCCGTGATAGATGATTCCTGCTCGCATAAGCGCTCGTAGTGGGCTGGGGTTGGGGCCAGGCGATTTTAGGCTCGGCGGCCCGTGCCGGACTGGCAAAGTATAGGCGGGATGGCCGTCTGGAAAACTAAATCAAAAGCCCCCTCTCCCGGTAGGAGCGCTGTCCTGAGGCTGTCGAAGGGAGGGTTGGGCGGTGTCCTGAGCCAGACGAAGGGTGAGGGAGAAACCCACTCTAACAACGACGCCTGTAAACATGTTCTGAGATAGTAACTTAGCCGATTGCCAGCCCATCAATCGCCACCTCGGCGAACCGTAGCAAGAACCATGGCGCGACGCCGAACACGAGCACGCCCGCCGCAGTCAGACTCGTGACCAGCGTGAGCGAGATATCACCGTCCACCCGGTCGTCGCTAACCGGATCGTCGAGATACATCGTACGCACGATGCGCAGGTAGTAGAAAGCGGACACGGCGCTGTTCACCATTGCGAGAACCGCGAGCCAGAGCAGGTCGGCGTTCACGGCGGAGTTGAAGATGAACGCCTTGCCCATGAACCCGACGGTGGGAGGCATGCCGAGCAGCGACAGCAGGCCGAGAGCAAGAATAGCCGCAAATACCGGCGAGCGGCGGGCCATGCCGGCGAAGCCGCTGATCATGTCGTCGCCGGTCCGGTTCGTTATCGCGATGATGGCGAAGAAGACGGCCAGGTTTGTGAAGCCGTAGCCCACCAGGAAGAACAGCACGCCCTGCGGCCCGGAAGAGGCAGTTCCGCCCCCCTGGGCGCTCGTCGCAACCGCGGCGACTCCGACCATGATGTATCCGGCCTGCGCGATGGTGCTGTACCCCAGCAGCCGCTTGATGTTCGCCTGGCGAAGCGCCATGAAGTTTCCGAGCGTCATCGTTACGGCGGCGAGTACGGCAAACAGAGCGCCTATATCGAGGCTGAGCGCCGGTTCTGCAAGCGCGGCGTAGATCAGGCGCAGAACGATGGCGAATCCCGCCGCCTTGCTTGCCACAGACAGGAAGGCGACTACGGGGGTCGGACCGCCCTCATAAATGTCGGGTACCCACATCTGCGCAGGAACGGCCGATAGCTTGAAGGCGAGTCCAAGGAACAGCAGCACGATGCCGAACAACAGGGCGTAGCTGCCGAATGGCACGTCCGGGTCAAGCGCCCCGCTCGCCTGCAGACTGGCGACGCGGTCGAAGATTTCGGCAAAGAACGTCGTTCCGGTAAAGCCGTAGATGTAGACCACACCAAAGAGCAGAATCGCCGAGCTGATCGCGCTCATCAGCAGAAACTTCAGGCCCGCCTCTGAAGACTTGTCGTCGCGCAGGAACGCGATGAGCGCCGCCATGGGCAGCGAGATCAGCTCCAGGGCCACGAACATCGTGATCAACTCGCGGGCCGAAGCCAGAAGCATCATCCCGCTGAGCGAGAACATCATCAGCGCCGCGAACTCGCCCCTGAAGCCCTCGAACTTATCCTGGTAGCGGGCAGATGAGAGGAATACCAGGGCTCCTACACTGACGAACAGGATGTGGAAGAACAACGAGAACCTATCGACGATCAGCGCTCCGAACAGCCCCACGTTATCGTCAGGAATGTTGAACCAGAGGATCAGCGATAACGCCAGGGGCGCCGCCAGTCCCAGGAACGCCGTGATCATTACAACGCGCTTGTTCTCGACGAACATGTCCAGCAGCACGATGATTCCGGCCATGCCGGCCATCGCGATCTGCGGAGAGATGAGATATAGGTCGTGTAGGTCCATCAGCCCAGCATCGCCGCAATGCCGACCCGGAAGGAATCGGTAATCAGCGAAGGCCATATCCCAATGGCGACGATCGGGACGATCAGGCCAACGACGGGAATCAGATCCACCGCGCTAGCGTCCTTGACATCGGCAAACCGTGGCAACATCGGGCCGAAGAACGATCGCTGCACCATCCACAGGATGTAGGCAGCCGCCAGGACAATACCGAATGCGGCGATGCCGGTCGCCCACGGCCACGTATCCCAGGTGCCGAGGAATACCGTTATCTCGGCCGGGAATCCGCTGAGGCCGGGAAGGCCGAGTGAGGCCAGACCGGCCACAAGAAAGGCGGTCGCGATCAGCGGCATCCTGGTGGCCAGGCCGCCGAGATCCGGGATGTGGCGGGTATGGGCGCGCTCGTATGTCATGCCGACGAGCAGGAACAACAGCCCGGTGATAGTGCCGTGCGTGAACATCTGCAAGGCGGCGCCGTTCAGGCCGCCGCTCGGCCCTCTGTCGCCTGTCGCCGATATGGCGGCAATTCCCAGCATCACGAATCCCATGTGGCTGATGGAGCTGTAGGCGATAAGCCGTTTCAGGTCCGTCTGACGCAGGGTCACTACCGCTCCATAGGCAACGGAAATCGCGGCGCCCGCCGCCAGCAGCCACGCGATATCTTTGATCTGGAAGCCCGGACTATCCAGGAAGAAGCCGGTCGAAATTCGGATCATGCCGTAGCCGCCCATCTTCAGAAGGACGCCGGCCAGCATCACGCTCACCGCCGTCGGAGCATCGGTATGGGCGTCCGGCAGCCAGTTATGAAGCGGCCAGATCGGTAATTTCACGGCGAACGCGACGAAGAATAAAGCGAATATCAGACCGGCAGGCGCGATCAGACCCGATGCGAGCGCCATCTTCTCCGGGATCCCGACGATGCCCTCTTCAGGCAGCGAGATCATGGCGAACGTGCCGATGTCCTGGGATACGAAGAGCGCCAGAATTCCCACGAGCATGAAGGCGCTGCCCGTAAGGGTGAAGAGGACGAACTTCATAGCCGAGTAACGCGGCTGCCCCGTGCCCCATCCGGAGATGAGCATGAACATGGGAATCAGCTCTATCTCCCAGAACACGAAGAAGAGAAGAAGGTCGAGCGAGGCGAAAACACCGGTCACGGCAGTCTGCAGGATGAGCAGCCATATGAAATATTCCCGCACCCGGTGAGTGACCCGCCAGGAGGCGAACGCCGCTGCCGCGCCCAGGATTCCGGTGAGAAGGATCATGGGCGCGCTCAGGCCGTCCACGCCCAGGAAGTAGTTGGCCTCGAAGCCGTCTATCGGAATCCAGTCGAGGAAGTCGACTAGCTGCACCCCGCCCCTGTCCACCTCGTAGGCGACGAAGATGCCGATCGTCAGGCCAAGCTCGACCACCGTGGCGCCGATCGCCGTCCACCGGATCCACGAGTCGCGCCGCGGCATGAACACCAGCACCAGGGCGGTGGCCGCCGGAAGGAAAACGGCTGCGGTCAGCCAGCCGGAGAACATCAGGCAGCCCTCCCGCTAACGCCGGGCTCGCGCCGGTATCTCGTGCTTATGCCGTACCTCATTTCCACTACACCCAGAAAATGAACACGGCCAGCGCGATTACCAGGCCAGCCGATGCCACTGCGCCATATGTCTGCAACTGCCCGTCCTGTGCGAAGCCGAGAACCGAGCCCAGCCGCTGGCTCCAGGAGCCGATCTGGACGTTTACGCCGTCCACCCATGACTTATCGAAAGAGGCTGTAAAACGCGCGAAACGCTCATAAAACAGCTTGCGCACGATGATCGTCTCGTACAGCTCGTCCATGTAGTACTTGTTGACCAGCAACTTGTAGACCGGCCGGAACCTTACGGCCATCCGTGAAGGCGAAATCACTTTGGCCTGGTACATGGCGAACGCCAGCGCGATGCCGGAGAGCGCCAATGCGGTGGAAGCGAACGCCAGCGGGAAGTTGAACTCCGGCTCCGCGCCAGCCTCTATCGCGGCGCCATGGTCGACGAACACCTCCTCGTTCTCGGTCACAAACTCACCGAACGAGTGCTTGTCAACGATGCCGTAGCTCTCGACGGGATTGGTCAGAAAACCGGCGACCAGCGCGGCCATCGCAAGTATCGATATCGGCAGAACCATCTGCCACGGCGACTCGGCCAGATGAACGTGGCCGTGAGCGTGCGCCTCGTCGATCTCCTGACCGGCCGCCCGCAGGTCTTCGTTCTCTTTATCGATGCCGCCCCGGAACTTGCCGTGATAGGTCATGAATATGACACGGAACATGTAGAAGCCGGTCATGGCCACCGCAGTCAGGCCAAGAACGAGGACGATCACGCCGACGGTGGAGTCGGCATCAAGAGCGCCGACAAGTATTTCGTCCTTGCTCCAGAAACCGCTGAACGGGAAGATCCCGGCCAGGCTCAGGCCGCCCATGATCGTGGCGGCATAGGTCCACGGCAGGACTTTTCGCAGACCGCCCATGTAGCGCAGGTCGAACGTGCCGCTCGCATGGTGCACAGACCCCGCGCTCATGAAGAGAAGCGTCTTGAACCACGCATGAACGAACAGGTGGAAAAACGCGGCAACGTACGCGCCGGTTCCCAGCGCGAGGAACATGTAGCCGAGCTGGCTGACGGTGGAGAAGGCAAATACCCGCTTGATATCGGTTGCGACCAGCGCCATCGAGGCGGCGAACACGGCGGTGAAGCCGCCCACCAGCGCAACGGTGGTCATCACCGAGCTGGTCGACTCGAAGAGCGGGAAGAAGCGGCCGACAAGGAACACCCCCGCGGCCACCATCGTCGCAGAGTGAACCAGGGCGCTGACCGGCGTCGGCCCTTCCATCGCGTCCGGCAGCCACGTGTGCAGCGGGAACTGCGCCGACTTGCCGACAGCGCCCGCGAATATGCCAAGCGCAATCCACGTCGCCGCCGCGCCTCCCAGTAGTCCGACGTTGAGATACAGCGTTGGCACGTCCAAAAGATTCGTTTCATCGGTGCCGAGGGTGAACAGGTACAGGATCGCGAGCAGGAACGCGAAGTCGCCGAAGCGCGTCATGAGAAACGCCTTCTTGGCGGCCGCGGCCGCGGCAGGCCGCGTATACCAGAAGCCGATCAGCAAGTACGACGACAGGCCGACCAGTTCCCAGAAGACGTAGATCTGAACCACGCCGCGGCTGACAACCAGCCCCAGCATCGACGCGGTGAAGAGCGACATGAAGGCGAAATACCTCGAGTACCCGGGGTCGCCCTTCATGTAACCAAGCCCGTAGATCTGGACGAGGAGGCTCACCCCCGATACGGTCAGGAGCATCACGACGGTGAGCGAGTCCATCAGGATGCCGAACGGCAGCACGAGGCCGGGGAAGCTGAGCCACTCACGCGGTACGTTCCCGTTCATGACGACGTTGCCGCCGGCATCGGCGACCGAGGCGAAGGCCCAGATCGAGAGGCCAAGGGAGCCTGCGATTGAGGCGACGGTCAGATACCCGGCCCAGTTCGCGTAGCGGTTGAAGAACGGCCGGATCACCACTCCGATGATGACGAATGAGGCCAGTGGAAGGCCGACGATTAGCCAGGAACCTGCTTCGTTGATCAACTACAACTTCCTCAGAATCTCGTCAGCGACATGCTCGCGGCCCACCGGGACCATCACCCGGAACGGCACACGCTCGCCCCAATCAAGAATGTCGCCCTCCGGGATGATCTTGGTAGGCAGCCCCTCCGCCTCCAGAACGTCTTTCCACATCTCTGCAATCTGGAGATTGGGCGCCTTGCGGTAGTCAATCCACATGGGCAAATCCCACGTCCTGATCCCGTTTTTGAACCCCCTCTCCCGGTGGGAGAGGGTTGGGGTGAGTGAGAAACCCGCGCTTACACACGCGCCTGCGAACGTGTTTCGAGATAGTCGCCTATCCCTTCATCAGGGTCATGTCGGTTATCTCAACACTGTGCCGGCGCCTGTACACAACGATCACGAGAGCGAGTCCCAGTGCGACCTCCGCGGCGGCGGCCGATATGACGAATACAGACAGCATCTGCCCCGTGACCGCGCGCTGGACGGCCTCCTGAGTCACGGTCAGGGGCGTCTCGGTCAACCCGGCCGGAACGGTGAACCGTGAAAATGCGATCGCAGCAACGTTCACGGCGTTGAACATGATCTCGATGGACATCAGGACCATGATCGCGTTCCTCTTCGCCAGCGCCCCGTAGAGGCCGATGCCAAAGAGAATTGCTGAGACGAGCAGGACGTTTTCCAGAGTCATGACGCCTGCCCCCGTTGCCTCAGGAGCGCGAGGGACGCAATCATCGCCGCCAGCAACAGCACCGACACGGCCTCGAACGGCAACACGAAATCTCGGATGAACAGGCCGCCGATAGTACCCGTGGTGTTGGAGAAAACGCCCTCTTCGGTTCCTCCCCTCGTGGTCTCCGGCAGCACCACTTCGCTTCCGTCGCCCAGGTTGTACGTCTCAGTCATGGCGTAAGCAACCAGATCGTTGTCGGCTTCAAGTCTGTCCAGGTCCGTGAAATCGGTCTTGAACGCCACGAAGATCGCCATTGCCGCCACCAGCGCCGCAATCGTCGCAGCGGGGATATAGAGATGGTTCTCGCGGCCGCCCCCCGGAATGTCCCGCACCAGGACAATCGCGAAGACGATGAGAATCGAGATGGCCCCCACGTAGACGAGCACCTGGACTACTGCGATGAACTCCGCCCGCAGCAGAACAAACATCCCGGCTACTGCCAGTAGCGATAGGGCAAGAAAAAGGGCGGCCCTGAATATGTCGCGCAGCGTCACGACCATTACCGCCGCGCCGATGGCCAGTATCGACACCACCCAGAACGCGACGTCGGTAAGGGTTGAGCCCTCCACACCACTCATCGCTCGTCCACCCAGCGCTCAGTCAACTGCTCCTCAGACGGCTGCTCATGGCGTCCCGCGGCATCCCAGGTCAGCTCCTCCCCGGCGTGCGGATCATAGCCGGCGCTTTCCAATTGCGGCCTGAACCACGTGCTGGGAGTATTCTTCTTGCGTCTCAACTCATCCACCGGGATCACGAGAGCCTGCCGCTCGTACTGGGCGCGCTCAAAATCGCTGCCCATATCCAGCGCGTCATAGGGGCAGACCTCGACGCAGATTCCGCAGAACATGCAGCGGCCGATGTCGATGTCGAACACATCGACATCGTAGACCTCGCCCTCGGCAGTCTGTTTGCCTGAGGAGCTCGTCACGATCTTGATGATTCCCAGCGGACAGAACTTGGCACAGCTTGCACAGCCCGTGCAACGGTCTTCATACCAGTTGAAATCCTGCCCCCTGAACCGCGGCCCCTGCTCCACCAGGTCTTCAACCGTGGCCATGCCCACCGCGGCGCGTGCGGCATCCCGCGGGCGCTTTACCAGGAATCGCGGCAGGCTTAGGCCGGCGTCCTTCGCCGCGCCAGGCAGGCCGACTTTGCGGTCCGGATACTGCACAGTCACCGGACCGCGTATTGCGGCGATCAGCGTCACAAGAAGTCCCTTGAAGAGGCCGAGACCGATCATCTAGCCACTGCCTCCTGCCGGCTCGCCCGCCGGCCGTGGCGTCGGCGGCGCTTCGCCTCTCGCGAAACCTGCGACTGGCGCGGATCCCGGACCCAGCAGCCCGCCAACCGCGTATACAGAAGCGATCATCACAATCAGGTTGATCCCGGCCATCTTCCAGAGTTCCGTGGTGGACGGGTCAGGCCAGATGAAAGTCAGAATAGCACTCCCCACTATGTTGATGAACGCCAGGATTATCAGGCCCTTCCATGCAAGCGAAAGCACCTGGTCGATGCGCAGGCGCGGCCAGCTTGCCCGCATCCAGACCATGAAGATCAGGACGGGCAGCATCTTCAGGAGGAACCATATCTGCGAGGGCAGGAAGTCCCAGGCCCGGCCACCGCCCAGGAACACCGCCACGATCACGGCGGCGCTGAGTATCGTCGCGGCGAACTCCGCGTTCAGGAAGAGACCGAACTTCATGCCGCTGTAGTCGGTGTGGTACCCGGCGCCCAGTTCCGACTCTGCCTCAGCAACGTCAAACGGCGTCCGGTTTATCTCCGCGGTGGTCGCGATGAAGAAGACGAGGAAGCCCAGAGGCTGCACCAGGATGAACGGCAGGTCCTGGGCCGACACGATAGATACGAGTGACAGCGACCCCGCGATCATCAATACGCCCAGCAACGATAGGGCCATCGGTATCTCGTAGCTGATGAGAAGCGCCACGGCGCGCATCGCACCGAACATCGCATAGCGGTTCTGCGAGCCCCAGCCTGCCATCACGATCGCGAACGTTGAGAGGGATGTGATCGCGATGATGAACAGCACGCCTATGTTCAGGTCAGCGAGGAACGTGCCGGAGCCCCACGGGATCACCGCAAGAACCATCAGCGACGGCACCATCATCACCACCGGGGCGGCGTTGAAGACCCAGCGGTCCGCGGCGTCGGGGACGATATCTTCCTTGAACATGGTCTTGATCGCATCGGCCACCGGCGTCAGCGTGCCGAACGGCCCCCACCGGTTGGGCCCAAGCCGGCTCTGGAAGCGGCCCAGAAGCCGTCTCTCAGCCCATATGAACACGATCACTGAACCCAGCAATCCGTTAACCAATATCAGCGCGATGACTATCCCGGTGATGAGAAACGCCAGCCACTCGAAGCCACCCGGCAGGACGCTGAAGACCCGCTCACCGCAGCGCCCATCATCGCTCGCAGACAGGTTGCAGTAGATATTCCGGAAGAATGCGTTGTCCAGGAAGTCCAGCGCCATCAGCGGTCGACCTCCCCCATGTTCACGTCGACCGTGCCAAACGTGACGATCATGTCGGCCATCGGCAGGCCGATCACCATCTCCCGCAACAGCGTCAGGTTCAGCAGCGATGGCGGCCGCACCTTGCACCGGTATGGCGAGATTCCACCGTCGCTCACCAGATAGAAGCCCAGCTCGCCCTTCGGACCCTCGATACCGACGTACGACTCGCCAACCGGCGGCCGTAGGACGAACGGAACGTCCGGGTCACGCACCGGGCCCGGCTCGATCTGCTCGACGCACTGCTCAACGATCTTGAGCGCCTCCCGCATCTCATACACACGCACCAGATAGCGGGCATAGTTATCACTCTCGTCCATGATCGGCCGGTCGAACGAGACGCGATCGTAGAACTCGTACGGCGCCCTGTGTCGCAGGTCCCAGTCCACGCCCCCGGCCCGCAGCATCGGCCCGGTGATCGACGCGTTCACCATGACGTCGGGGTCGAGCACCCCCACTCCGCGCATCCGCGAGAGGACGATCTCATTGCCGGAAATAAGTCTCTCGTACTCATCGATATGAGCAGGCATGCCGTCGAGAAACTGGCGCAATCGCCCCCAGAACTCATCGGGCACGTCCTGGAAAACCCCGCTCGGCCGGTGGTAGCTGACGGTGATTCGAGCCCCGCACATAAGCTCGAAGAGGTCGAGGATGTCCTCCCGCTCCCGGAACATATACATGAGCGGGGTCGCCAGCGCTCCAAGGTCCTGCAGCAAGAAGCCCACCGCCATCAGGTGGCTGGCTATTCGCTGCAACTCTGCCGAGATCATCCGGAGATACACCCCGCGCGGCATCGGCTCGATGCCGGCCAGCTTCTCGACGGACAGGACGTACGCCTGGTTGTTGGTCATCGCCGCTACGTAGTCCATCCGGTCCGTCAGTGTGATGACCTGGGTGAAGGTCCGCTCCTCGGCCAGCTTCTCGCTGCCCCGGTGGAGGTAGCCGATAATCATCTCTGCGTCGGTCACCGTCTCGCCATCGAACGCGACGCGCATCCGCAACACACCGTGGGTTGACGGGTGCTGGGGCCCGACGTTGACGATTACCGGCTCTGACTGAAGTGTCACGATTCTCGCGGGCGGTGCCCTACCTCAAGTAATCCTTCCTCAGCGGGTGGCCCTCAAAGCCCTCCCACAACATCAGCCGCTTCATATTCGGATGGCCCTCAAAACGAACGCCCATCAGGTCGTAGGCCTCCCGCTCCTGCAGATCGGCCCCGCGCCAGACCGAGATGACGCTCGGGACCGCCGCGTCGCCCCGCCCCTCGCCACACCGCAGCTTGATCACCCCCGTTCGATTATGAGAGAGAGATCGCAGGTGGTACACGACCTCGAAGTGGTCGATGTAGTCGACGGTGGTGAGCAGCGTCAGCGCTGCGAAGCCAAGCTCCTCACGCTCTTTAAGCCCCTGCGCCACGTCCAGCCACTGCCCGGCATCGACGTGGACCGCGTCCTCCGAGTGGCCCGTCGTTGCGCCGGGAGCGAACTTCTCGATCTCCGCCTGCAACTCTTCGCCCCTGTAGAGGACGCTCATTCCTGGCCCGCCACCTGCCCCGCCAGCGAGTACCGCTTTATCTTCTCGTGGAGCTGCATGATCCCGTAGAGCAAGGCGTCCGGCCTCGGCGGGCAGCCAGGCACGTAGACATCAACGGGAACAATGCGATTGACGCCCGGCACGACGGCGTAAGACTCGTAGTACGGCCCGCCGGAAGTGGCGCAGACGCCCATCGAGATCACCCACTTGGGCTCCGCCATCTGGTCGTAGAGCTTCCGCAGAACAGGCGCCATCTTCCATGTCACGGTCCCGGCCACGATCATCAGGTCGGCCTGCCGGGGACTGGCGCGAAACGCCTCCATTCCGAACCGCGCGATGTCGAACCGGGCCATGGACGCGCCGATCATCTCGAAAGAACAGCACGCAAGCCCGAAGGTCAGCGGGAATACCGACGACTTTCTGCCCCAGTTGAGCAGGGAATCGAGCGTCGTGACCAGAAAGTTCCGCTTCAGATCGTCGGGAACCTCAACGAGCGGCTCCGGATATGGCGACACGTGCGTCGCCTTCATGTTGCTGATGATCTCGCCCTCATCGTGATCGAGCTGAGTGGTCTGCGACCAGAGAGGGATATCCGGAAGGGGGACTATGGGAGCGGAGGCGTCGTCATTGGCCATGGCCTATGTCCACTCCAGGGCTTTCTTGCGCCAGGCGTATCCCCAGCCGATGGCGAGGATGATTCCGAACACCGCGACCTCAACCAGCGCGAAGATGCCGAACCTGGCCGATAAGACGCCGAACTTCACCGCCCACGGGTACAGGAAAACGGTCTCGACGTCGAAGATCACGAACAGCAGGGCAAACGTGTAGTACCGGGAATTGAACGACCACTTACCGCCGATCGGGCCGAATCCGCACTCGTAGGTCTCCAGTTTCACCGGCGATGGACGCCGGGGCCGGACCTTGATCTTCGTAGCCATGTACGAAGTCATCAGCATGCCGATTGGCACTAACACAGCAATACCGGCGAAAAGGGTAATCAGCCCGTACTGCCGGAAATAGTCCTCAACCATGTGGTCTCACAATTGGGCCGCCTCAAAATTGGACCAAATCACAACTGGAATTCAGGCTGCCAGCGACTTTACCACCCAGCAAAAACGGCCACAAGTGAAATATTCCACAATCAAGCTATTGCGCCCTGTTTCCCCAATCGTCCTCATCACCCCAGGGGTTTCAGTCAGCCCGCCCTCAACCCCCGCCTTAGATGCCGTCCCGAGGTTCTCCTGAGGGATCTCGAAAGGCGGAGCCCCTGAAGAAATGTCATCCCGAGGTTCCCCTGAGGAATCTCGAAGGGCGAAGTTCTCGAAAAAATGTCATCCCGAGCGGAGTCCCCGAAGTCGAGGGACCTCGGCCAACACCGACCACTCGCGTAGCCCCGGCCAACAAACCATTGCACACCGAGAACCCACCTCAGTCCTGCACCACTACCCTCCGACCCCGTCTCCCGCCAGAGCTGCCTCCAACTCCGCAACCTCCGGGTCCCGCCGGTGATACCCCATCTCCTCAATCAACACTTTCGCCGTATCCAACCGCTCCCGCGCCTCCGCGCGCTCCCCGTCAGCCACCGCCAGTCGCGCATATCCCAGATGGCAGTCATGTCGACTTCCTGCACGTGGGTAAGCTGTGCGGAAATCTGCAGCGCCTCTACCATCTTGGAAGCGGTGATTTCGCGAATGGGGTTAACCTTCTGGGGGGTGCCGATAAGCTCCTGCTTGGCCGGATCCACAGATTTGGTGGACGAACGAGCGCGTGGGGAGTTATCGGATTGCGCACCAGACGTGGCAGGTGCGGCTCCCTCGCCAGCAGCAGCAAGCACGTCCTGCTTGCGGATACGACCACCGACGCCAGTGCCCTCAACGT
>JADFHP010000017.1 GCA_022567135.1 Chloroflexota bacterium | reverse complement strand
GCCCAGCATCTCGTAGACCGGCGCCCCGTAGTATTTGCCTGCGAGGTCCCAGAGGGCGATGTCGATGGCGCCCATCCCCATCTTGTCGAACTTCCGCATCGCCCGCTTCACGTCGTTGTAGATCAACTCCCGCTGGATCGGGTCGCGGCCGATCAGATAGCTGGCGAACATATTGAACTCAGCGAAACCGGGGGAGTCCCCACCGACATACTCGCCAACAACGCCCTCGTTCGTGTGCACCTTCATCGCGTACGAGGTGCCGGTCTGCCGGCCGCCCTTCTCGTAGACCAGGTTGAAGCCGTTGTAGTCCTTGCCAACGTCCAGCATCTCGAACTGGAACTCGTGCACTTCTATCTTCTTAATTCGCAGTTTTGACATTGTTTTCTCCGCAAGAGGGCCAGCGCGTCACCGGGTATTTGGGTCCGCAGCGATTATGAGCGCTCACACGGTGTCACGCAAAGAGGGGAGGACAGCTTTCGCCAGTGTGGAAAGGCGATCGAAATCTGTCACTCTGAGGGCGCCAGAGGCAACCGAAGAGTCTCGCGATCGCGGGTTGATTCGGGCCTGTACGGACGAGATTCTTCGCCCCGATGCCGCATCGGGACTCAGAATTACGCATATCCCACTCTTGCATTGCGCTCTGTGCGCCTTTGCGTGAGTCCCTATCCCGGACCCTCGCCCGCGTGGAAGCGGCCGATCAATTCGACCTCGTGCGAGCTTCCGATATAGAACGGCGTCCGTTCGTGCAGCTCCAACGGCTCGATGTCGAGAATCCGCTTCGTACCGTTCGTCGCTGCTCCACCGGCCTGCTCGGCAATGAATGCCATCGGAGAGCACTCATACAGCAGCCGCAGCTTGCCGTTGGGACTCGCTATATTGCCCGGATAGGCGAAGATGCCACCCTTAAGCAGGATCCGGTGGAAGTCGGCCACCAGCGCGCCGATATACCGGGCGCTATACGGCCTGTCCGTCCCGGGGTCGCTCTGCTTTATCCACTCCACCCACTGCACATCGGGCTCCAGCCACGTCCCCGCGTTGCCCTCGTTGGTTGAGTAGACGTTCGACTTCTCCGGGAACTCCAAATTTTCCGTCGTGACGTGAAATTCGCCCATCGTCGGGTCGAGCGTGAAGGCATGGACGCCCCGTCCGGTCGTGTATACGAACATCGTCGAAGAGCCGTAGAGGATGTATCCGGCGGCCGCCTGGTTCTTGCCGGGCTGCAGCAGGTCCTCCAGGTGGCCCAGCCCCGATTTCGTCACCCGGCGCTGTATCGAAAATATCGTGCCGATCGGCGCCGCGATGTCTATGTTCGACGAGCCGTCAACCGGGTCGAATAGGACGGCGTACCGGCCATCGGATGCGCTTTCCGGCGGCACAATCGGTTTCTCGACCTCCTCGGAGCCCATCACACAGACGCATCCGGTCTCGCCCAGAAGGTCCACGAGCAGGTCGTTCGACCACTCGTCGAGCCTGGCTACCTCCTCGCCCTGGACGTTTGTACGCCCGGTGTAACCGGTAGCGTCGACCAGCCCGGCGAGATTGATCTCGCGCGAGATCAACTTTCCGCCAAGCGCGATGGCGTTCATCACCTGGCTGAACTCGCCAATCGCCTCCGGATAGTCCTCCTGCCTGGCCCGAATGAACTGGTTCAGCGTCGGCGGCATGCCTGCCATGATGTACCCCTCTCCAATGGCCGCTTTTGGAATCCTGGGATTCCCGCACAGCCAGCCGGCCCGGCCCTGATCGTGGCGATTGCACACCGGGTTTGGCGCCATGCAACAAAATACCGCGTTTCGGCCGCACTTGCCCGCCACGGTCGGTGTGGTCTCGTTGCAGTGATCGACAATTCGCCCTAATCTTAGACCTGCGGCCAGGCCGCGGGCCAGCGGGTCCACAATCACGGAACGGCTCGATGTACCCAGTACAGAAAAGCGCGGGGAGAGACTGATGGATAAGCAGCGTCTCGCAGATATCGCGAATGCAATGGTCGCCCCCGGCAAAGGGATTCTCGCTGCAGACGAAAGCACCGGCACCATCGGCAAGCGCTTCGACGGCATCCGGGTGGAAAACAATGAAGACAATCGGCGGGCCTGGCGCGAGATGCTCTTCACTACGCCCGGCCTCGGCGACTCGATCAGCGGCGTCATCCTCTACGACGAGACGATCCGCCAGAAGGGCGCCGACGGAACTCCGCTCATCGACCACCTGGCCGCAGCCGGTGCGATACCGGGAATCAAAGTAGACCAGAGCACCAATCCACTTGCGAACTCGCCCGGCGAGCTGACTACGGACGGCCTTGACGGGCTGCGCGGCAGGCTCGAAGAGTACCGGGAGTTGGGCGCTCAATTTGCCAAGTGGCGGGCGGTCATAACCATCGGCGACGGCATACCCACCCGCCACTGCATTAACGCCAACTCACACGCGCTGGCCCGTTATGCCGCTCTCTGCCAGGAGGCCGGAATCGTCCCGATCGTCGAGCCCGAGGTGCTGATGGACGGCACGCACAGCATCGACACGTGCGATGAGGTCACCGAGGCGACGCTAACGAAGGTCTTCGCCGATCTCCACGATGCAGGCGTCTACCTGGAAGGCATCGTTCTCAAGCCCAACATGATCATATCGGCGACCGACGCATCCGACCGGGCAGGCGCCGAAGAGGTAGCCGCAAAGACCATCGCGAACTTCAAGCGCACCGTCCCCGCCGCCGTGCCCGGCATCGCGTTCCTCTCCGGCGGCCAGAGCGATCCGGAGGCGTCCGAAAATCTGGATGCCCTGAATCGGAGCGGCGAATCCGTGCCCTGGGAGCTGACCTTCTCGTACGGCCGCGGACTGCAGGCGGCGCCACTCAAGGTATGGGGCAGCGACCCGTCGGATCTCGGCGCCGCCCAGAGCGCGTTTGCCCACCGGGCGAAGGTCATCGCAGCGGCGCGGCGCGGCGAATACACCCCGGACATGGAGCTGGCCGCGGTCGCGGTTTCCGGTTAACCGCCAGAATTCCCCCGAACCCCCATCTACGAAATCCAACGCCCACCGCGGGCGTACACCCAGGACCCGGACGTAAACGCCTCAATCCCGAATCAGTCCAGAGACATCTGGCTAAACCGTAGCCGGACGGGTCATCGTCCGGTACAGGTAGATCAGGCCCTGCTGCTCGCGTGCAGTCGATATCTTTTCCGCCAGCCCTTGCGCTTTCAGTAGTCTGCGCACCTCCCTGGTGACGGCGTTTTCAGGCATCTTCGGGTGGCTTCTGAATAGCGCGAGCGATCGTTCATGGACGTGCCACCGTCCATCGCGGCCGGCGATGGCGTAGACCGCAGGCAACACAGCGTTCACCGATATCTCTGCCGCGCGTCCGCTCCCGATCAGCGCGCGGCTGCTTCCGCCACGATGCATGGCAGTTCGATGCGGGGCGGCCGGCACGGTCAGAGACTCGGAGACGTCCCGGGCGTCCTCGGCGTTGCCGATGAGCTCAGAAAGCGCCGCGTCAGGGCCACCGGCGCGCAGCCAGCGCTGCGCCAGCGCGGCGGCGCCGGCGATTCGCCGCTCCGGCCGGTTGTCCGGCCTGCCGAACCTGGACGCCCATTCTGGCTTCGTTCCGGTAAGCGCGGGAAGCGCTCGGCCCAGCCCCGGCGGCCTCTCCGCAAACCCAGCCGCCCACAGCAGCGCTCGCTCGAGATAATCTGGCGGCGCCTCCGGCCCGAGCCCCGCTATCACCCGCCATGGCATCCGCTCGGCCAGAGCGCGGAACGGCCGCCGGTTGGCGGCATATCCCAGGCACTCGAGAACTTCACGCCAAATAAGCTCGTCGGGGGAGATCGATCTCAAATCGAGCGCCAGCCCGCTGCTCCGGGCAAAAAACCTTCTGTCCCCGGCCTCTTCGAGACTCATCTGACGGAGATCCAGGCTACCTTCAGCCGGTACCGCCGATGTGCCGGTCAGAGGAGCCTTCAACAGTAAGAGAGGAATAGAAATCCCGGACGCGCTCGGCACGGAGTAGTCCGCACGCCGCGGGCCGTCGTCCAGCGCCACATGGAACACGACGCCGTTGTAGGCCGGGTCGTGATTATGGCCGTGCTCGAACCAGCCGGACCGCCGAACGTGTATCTCAACGTCGCCGCGCACGACCCGGCCGTCCGGCCGCTCTATGACGACGTCGCGGAAGTCGGGCCCGGCTGAGCCCCCGGGGATCCCGGCATAGACGACCCGGTATACGCTGCCGTTCCGATCGATGACAGTCCGGGCGGCCTGCCACGCCGAATGGAGAACGGATTCAGAGACGGGGCGGGTGTTTTTTCGGCTGGCGCGGTGCCCCGAATACGGCGAATACCGCCGCGGGGCCTCCGCGACGCATCTCACGGTCCCTGCCGAATTGGCAAAGAGCCTGGGACGGGCGACGGCGATCGCCCCTGTTGCTACCATTCGGCGCTATCTTCCTTCGTACGGAATTTCCGAATGCTCCTCGACGAAATTCCGCACGTGGCCCAGCATAAGTCCCTGTATATCGACCGTGATCGACCGCCCCGCGGTCTTGCCGGCTGCGATGGCGCGCGCCTCCGCGTCCTCAGTAAGTTTTTGCCGCTCGGGATGGTCCGGCTCGCCCGGAAAGCCCAGCGAGGCCGCGAAATCGTGCGGTCCGCCCACGATTCCGCCGAGGCCCTTGACGGCCAGGATGTCGTCAAGGTTGTCATAAGCCTTCTTAGACTCGATCTGAGCGGAGACGATCATATTTTCGTTGGACCATCTGGCGAAGCCCAGCTTGCCGCCGTACTTCTCATCCAGGACGCGCTGATCGTTGAACTCCGTGCCGCGCCCGCCACCCCAGGAGCGCTGGCCGTCCGGCGGGAACAGGCAGGCATCGGCAAGCGCCTGCGCCTCCTCACCCGTTTCTACATGGGGGCCGACAACGCCCTGCATACCGCGATCGAGGAACAGGTTGATGGTGCTCGGCTCCTTGCTTGGAACCCTGCCCACGACCGACATGCCGTAGCCATTCGCCACGCGGCATATCAGGTCCACCGAATCGGGATTGAACGCGCCATGCTCAGCGTCGATGCTGATGGCGTCGAAGCCCACGTGCGCCGCCATCTCGATCAGAGTGGGAGAGGTGAAGGTCATGGCAAAGACCAGCGCCTTCAGGCCCTGCTTGTTCTTCTTGAGGATGCTGTTTTCGATCATCTCGACTCCCTTGAATGCGGCGAATCAGCCACCAGCATCATGGCGCGTGAATTTTGCGCGTGTCGTCCCTGCAGCCTTCATTGGCCCGGGGGCGGCAGTATATCGCTAATTTTGTTCGCCGCCTCGCTCCCGGCGTCACTCGCCGGGAGCGGGCGCTCCCGACTATTCTCCGGCTGCGGCTTTGAACTTCTCAATCTGCTTGCGAATATTGAAGGCCGGATCTCCAACTGGAACTTCAAGGCTGCCGATGCCCCGGCTTTCGGCCCACGCCTTGTATGACTGGCTCGCGAACGCCGCACGGAGCGCGAACCCGATCTCGTCCGCGATGAATCGGGGAGTCCTGCGGTTCAAGACCACGCCCAGCATTATCGGAAGCCCCTCGAACGTCGAACCGGATTCAAGGGCCGTCGGGACTGAAGGTAGGTCCGGGACTCTCTCAGGCCAGAGCACCAGCACAGGCGCCAGATCCCCGGCCGTGATCGCGTCGTTCGCGACGCTGATAGGCGCAATTACCAGATCGGCAGTTCCCGCTCCGGGAGCCGCAAGCCGCTCTGAAACGCTGTCGATGACCACGGCCTCAAGATCGATGTTCAAATCTGCCGCGAGCCTCGATATGCTCAGGTCCTCTGCACTGGCGTCCGGACCGCCGCTCGCTACCTTGAGCGTGCCGCTGCCCGCCGCCGCCACGACGGCGTCCCAATCGCTCAGGCTGGAATCGCTGCCGGCGGCGAAGATCAGCAGTGGCTCGAATACCCCAAGAAGGTTCGGCTGATGCTGTCGTGTCACATCGACCGCGGTCTGACCGGCTGCGAGCGCCGAGATATGCCGGTCCGTGAGGATCAACATCGTGTGGCCGTCGTTCGCCTTCTCGGAGAACTGCTCAAGCGCGGTCAGGCCATGGTTGCCGGGCTCATAAACAAAGTTGATTTGCCCCGGCAGGGCGCTCGCGTACGCGGCTGCAATAGCCGCCGCGAAATCGTCCTCCGGAGTACCGGCCTCCGCGCCGACGATGATGTCGATGGTGCGGTTCGGAAAAATGGGCGTGGCAAGCGTAAAGTCGTCGCCGGAACTGGCGGGAGCCTGCGACCGCCCGCCGCCGCAGCCGGCAATCGCCACCGCTAACAGCAACAGCAGGCCAACAAGGATCAGGGGCCTTGATCGTACGTCCGCGGCCATCTCAAGATTCATATTTATCGAACGCTCCAATAACTCCGCGCCGGCAACTCGCCGACGTTTCAATTCGGTCGGTTTCAGGGTAGGACGGCGCCCTCCGGGGGTGCTGGCGATAGCCTACTGCGGGCGCCGGACAAACTATATACCGCCCTGCTTGCCCGCGCCCAGATCGATATACGGGTACCTGGCAAGGACCTTTTCGTTCAGCCGGATCCCCAGTCCGGGCTCGTCAGACAGCGTCACGTAACCGTCCTTCTGCCGCGGCAGGCCCTCGACCACCTCGAAGTAGTTCGGCTCGTAGAACTCGGCGTGGTACTCCTGGATGGCGAAGTTGGACAGGCTCGCGTCAAGGTGGAAGCTGGCCATCGTCCCAACCGGCGAATTTGTGTTGTGCGGCGCCATCGAAAGATGCGCCGCCTCGGCGATCGCCGCGATCTTTTTCAACTCGGTAATGCCGCCCGCGTTGCAGATATCGGGCTGCAGGATATCCACCGCATGAGACTCGATCAGATCGTAAAAAGGGTACTTGCCGTACAACTTCTCTCCGGTCGCGATCGGGATGTCCACGCGGTCGCGCACATCCTTCATCTCGGAGACGTGCTCGTATGAGACCGGCTCCTCATAGAACATCGGCCGGTACTCTTCGAGCCTCTTGCCGAGCTGGATCGCCGTCGCCACGTTGAACTTGGCGTGCGCCTCCACCAGGATGTCGACATCTTCTCCGACCGCCTCGCGCACCGCCGCGACGCGGTCCTCGGCCAGGCGGGCCTCCTGCAACGAGATATTGAAGTAGTTGGTCTGGCCGAAAGGATCGAATTTCAGGGCCGTGTAGCCCATCCCCACGACTATCTTCGCCTCCTCCGCGTTCTGCTCAGGAGTTCCCGGATTCGTATACCAGCCGTTGGCGTAGACGCGGAGCCGCTTCGTGTGCGCGCCGCCCAGCAGCGTGTACGAAGGCACCCCCAGGATCTTGCCGCGCAGGTCCCAGAGGGCGATGTCGACACCGGAAATCGCCGTGCTCACCAGCCGCCCGCTCTTCGCATGAAGGCGCTGGAACATCTGCGTCCAGTGGACCTCGGAATCGAGCGGGTCAACACCGTCCAGGTAGTTCTCAAACCACCACCGAAGGATCCCGTCAACCTGGTCGTCCATCGCGAGCGGGCTGGCCTCGCCCACTCCGTATAAGTCCGGGTCGTCCGTCAACAGCTTCACGAGCAGCCAGTTGCGCCGGGCGTTGTGATGGCGGGAGTGGAATCGGATCGTCTGAATGCCGGTAAGTTTCATGATCTCCTCCGCTCAAGCGTCGCGCGTCTTTTTGGCTTCCGGGCTGCTTCCCGGTCGCTTCTGTCACTGCTGAGATGGTTCGATCCCCGCCGCCTCCTGGAGCTGGTCTCGCGGCCGGCCCGGGCGGCGGCAGTATACGCCCCCTCCCCCACCCCGCAGGGCGTGGTACATTGCGCCGGCTATCCAGCGCCCGAGATGAACCCGCGACCCACCAGCCATGCCACCACCAACGATTTAAGATCGCGCCCGAAACCTGGCCCGCGTCGCTAGCCCCCGAGGCGATGGTGGCAGTCCGGTATCTCGAGCAGGCGGCGCATGCCTGACGCCCGGCGTTCAGGGCCCGGAGCATTTACGCCGGCGCGAAGGCCGGCAGCAACCCTTGATACGAGAGGTGAAGTGATCCACGGGAGGACAAGATGAAGAGCAGCGACATGAAGGCGACGCTGAAAGACGGCGGCGCCGTATTCGGATTCATGATCAGCGCCATCAGGAACATCAAATGGGCCACCGTGCTGGCCGATGGCGGTATCGATTTCGTGATCATCGATACCGAACACGGCCAGCGGAGCAGGGAGGAGCTGTCCGACCTCGTCACCATCTTGAAAGCGGTCGGCGTCTCTCCGATCATCCGCATTCCATACCCCGTACCGCACTACGTGGCGATGGCGCTGGACACTGGCGCCGACGGCGTACTGGTGCCATATTGCGAGGATCCCGATGTGGTTCGCCACTGCGTAAGCGTCAAGCGCTGGCACCCGATGAAGGGCGAATACCTTGAGAAGGCCGCAATGACCGGGGAGTTCGTCTCCCAGGCCTCCAGGGATTACCTCGACAAACGCCACGAGGGCCACATCATCATCATCGGCATCGAGAGCGTGCCCGGCTACCGGAACCTTGACGAGATTCTCGCCATCGAAGGCATAGACGGCATCTTCATCGGGCCAAACGATTTGAGCACCTCACTGGGCAAGCCGGATGACTACGAAAATCCGGAGTACTGGGAAGTGGTTGACGGAATAATCGCGAAGTCGGAAGCCTCGGGCCGCCCCGTGATGATTCACCAGCAAAACATCCCGGACTCTGCGCGCGCCATAGAAGCGGGCGCCAGGTTCATACTTCACTGTTCGGACTCGCGCCTGCTGCAGCGACAGATGCAATCTGACTTCACTGCGCTGCGGAAGGTTGCGGAGGAAAAACTGGGCCGGTCGCTTGCCATGGAGGTGGAAGACACGGTCGAGACGGTATAAGAACCATGCTTTGGCGAATTCGGCGATATTTCGTCACAAAGATATCAAGATACATTGCGATATAGTCGCATTGCCAGATTTCTTCGGACTTGGTTTTTAGGAGCCATAAGGGAGATATCTACCGATATCTGGATGCGGATTAAGCTCGGCGAATGGGCAACGCGCTCATAAACCATGGATCGTGCGGTCTACGCCTCATGGAATGCGGACGGCCAATGTCCCCGGTACAGGGGAAATCTTAGGAAAGTGGCTCAGGAGGCGATGACCGAAAGCATGAATCAGGGACTACTGAATATCCGCGAAGCCGCCAAATATCTCGGCATAAGCCACCATACCCTCTATAAACTTCTCGAACGGAGGGAAGTACCGGCTGCGAAAATCGGCGGGTCATGGCGGTTTAGCCGAGCCGCGCTGGATGACTTCGTCACCTCGCAGTCGCTCGTGCCGCGTCCCAGGGTGCTTGTCATCGACCCCGCCAAGACGGGGCGCGATCAACTGGCCGATTTCGCCGCCGCACGCGCCGGTCGGATAGATACCGTCAACAGCGCAGAAGAGGCGATCAGGACCCTTGGCCGTGATCGGCCGGATCTGATCTTCATCGCTGCCGATTCGGCAGAATCGATATCGGACGCCCTCAATCAGTTGCGCGAGGGAGGCATCGATAGCAGGGTGGTCCTCTTGGTCTCTCCGTCAGATGCCCGGCTCGCCTCAGGGGCGCTCGAGCACGGCCCCGTCATCCTGCTGCCGACGCCGCTCGAGCGCGATGACGTCATCTCCATCCTGACCCTGATCACCCACTGACTGCGGGTCTCGCATTCGGAGAATCCCCTGAACTATTCAGGCGGCTCAGCCCAGCTTGAAAAGGCGGAACGACTCGGCGTACTTCAACCCGTGAGGCTCTCCGTTTCTCGCTTTCCACTCCTTCACCCGGTCGTCCACGTCTGCCGGAACCTGGCTGGCGTGCGCCTTGAGCGCCGATATCGATTTCTCCAGATCCTCGTCAGTCAGGTCGATGATGTGGTTTGCATCGTCGCCGCCCCGCATGACCCAGACTTCTCGGACTTTATGCGGCTCCAATCCCTCCTCCAGCATGTCCGGGTATGCGAGATGGTCCCTGGACGTGGGGTAGACGGCGGAAAGAGCGGCTTCGCCGGCGGCCTGATGGTCGGGGTGGCCGATGTAAGAATCGTGGCTCAACTCCCTGGTGGGGCTATTCGTGATGAGCACATCCGGACGGTGTTTTCGGATCATCCTGGAAATATCTTTCCGGAGCTCGAGGCTGGGCATCAGGAACGAGTCCGGGTAACCCAGGAATTCGACCGCCTTTAGCCCCAGGATTTTCCCCGCCGCAATCTGCTCCCGGCGTCTGATGGCAGAGAGTTCTGCCTCCGAGATATCGCGATCGTCAGATCCCTTGCTCCCGTCAGTGCACAGGACGTATACGACGTCCCAGCCCTTCCGGGTAAGCTGGGCCACCGTTCCGGAGCAGCCGTACTCCGCATCGTCCGCGTGGGCCACGACGATCATTGCGCTGCTGAGTGAGGGGTCGGAATCGGCGACCGAAATATCTGGCATCTCTGGCTCTCAAAAAAAGACGCCCCATGCGGAGTCCCCGTTTCATGTCCGGGTGTGGCAAGAGCGCAGGTTCACTGTATGCAGGCGGGGTCTGCAGGTTCGTATTCTGGTCAGGGTTCGGGCCTGCGCCAGAAAAAAATTCGCAGGCCGAATTTTACCACGCGGCGCTCGGCCGGCCATCTTGCGGCCCGCTTGCGCTCATCTGGCTGGGGCGGCCTCGCCGCCGCCCGCCCCCTTGCCGTCGACACGGGCCAGAAAATCGATCACCGCGGGAGCCGACGCGTCCACCCGGTAGAAGGTCTCGTTATGGTCTATCCCGGGCAGAGCCACCCACCGCGCGCCGGGAATCGCAGCCGCGCTATCCCGGGCCTTCTGGAAGGCCGGGTCTTCTTCGCCCGAGATCACCATCACGGGCTGAGGCAGTCCTCCAAGACCCTCCTCCACGCCGCCCCAGTCGCGCAACGCCTCGATTGCCATCGCCATCGCCTCCGGGTCATTCACAGTTGCGCCGGCCTGCTCGCTCCTCATGCCCATGCCCCGCTCCATGGCCCGAAGCTTCCCGCCCCGGAACAGTTCGATGAGCCTGAGCAGCCTCGGCTCATCGCGCGGAGCGCGGGCGTGCTGGGCGGAAATTACAAGCGCACGCAACCCCTCCGCATCCCCCCTGGCATGCCGGGCCGCAAGCTCGTAGCCGACACGACCACCAAGCGAGAAGCCCATGTAATCGAACCTCTCAATCCCCAGTGCATCCGAAATCCCAAGCACCGCATTCGCGATCGACTCAATCCGGTACGGACCATGATCGCCCGGCCTGTCACTCGCTCCGTGCCCCGGTAGATCGACGAGGATCAATCGCCGCATCCCCGAGAGTGCATCTACCCACCCCGCGCGCCGCCACTCGGCGCCACTCTGGATGATGCCGTGCAGCATGAACATGGGAAAGCCGTGGCCGGCCTGATCCCCAACAATTTCATAGTGATAGCGGCAGCCATCGGCCGATTCGTAATAGGCCATCTATCTACAACTCTTAGTGCGGCGCATGTCCACCACAGGCGGAAAATTGGAGGTCATCGCCGGGCCACGCGGGACGGGCGGGGCCCTTCGACCGGCTCAGGATGCACAAGCCGCCGCCCCAATCTCCCGGTAGCCGAGGGGCTTGCCCCTCCCTCGGGTGACACGCCGTCCCCCGTTGCTGGCGTTGCGGGCGGGGCAAGCCCCGCGCCTATCAAATCCCAATGTAGTCCAGAGACATCCGGTCCAGAGAATCTGGCTACTTCTTCTCCGTGTCGTCGGCGTCGATGTCGCGCAACGTCACGCGGCCGTCTACAATCTCGACCCGGAGCCTCTCCCCAAGGTCCAGTTCGTCGATCATCTCGCGCGGAATCTGTACCCTGCCGCTCGCGTCGACGAGCAGGAACTCCTCGGTCTCCGCGGCGCCTGCGGCTTCCCCGCCGATCTGCTGCCCCTCCTTCACGACGCGTCTTATCTCCGTGGAGGTCTTTCCGTCTCGAATAGCGATCGCCCTTCCAACGCTGGTCGAAATCGCCGGATCGTGCGTCACCACAATGATCGTCGTGCCCATATCAACGTTCAGATGGTTGAGCAACTCGAGGATCTCCGCACCCGTCTCATCGTCAAGCTCACCCGTGGGCTCGTCCGCCAGCAGTAACGGCGGCTCATTGGCCAGCGCCACTGCGATGGCAACGCGCTGCTGCTCACCGCCCGAGAGATGCTCGGGCTTGTGGTTCATACGGTTGCCCAACCCGACAAGGGCCAGGAGATCGGTCGCCCGCTTCCTGCGATGCGTGCTGTCACGCCCGGCAAGCATCATCGGCAGCTCGACATTCTCGATCGCGGACAGGTAAGGAAACAGATTCCGGGCGGTCTGTTGCCAGACAAATCCAACCTCGTTGCGGCGGTACTCCACGACCTCTTTCGACGTCATGTTCAGCAGGTCATAATCGCCCACATAGATATTTCCCGCCGAGGGGGTGTCATAGCCGGCCAGAATATTCAGAAGCGTGGACTTTCCGCTTCCCGATGAGCCGATGATCGCAACGATCTCCCCCTTCTCCACTTTCAGATCCAGGCCGCGGAGCGCAACGACTTCCAGATCCGCCACCTTGAAGATCTTGAAGACGTCGTTACCGTATACATAAGGCCGGCCCGAGGCGCCCGATGCCTTTAGCTGATCGGACGATTCCGGCCCGGCCGGCCGAGTCTCTTCCTGCATGGACAACTACCTCTCGCCCATTCGAAGCACTGAGTGTATCGACATCCTGAAGACAGTAAGCAGGAGGACGCCGATTACAACCGCGAACACGATGCCGATGATGCCGAATGTTATTCCAAACGAAGTCCAGTTGATCTGTTGAATCATGGGCGGCACCACGCTCAGACCCTCGCCAGAGGTGCCGAGGAACGGCATTATCGACGATCCCAGACGGGCGCCCATGAACGCTCCAATCGCGAACGCGGCGCCAACTACCAACACCTGCTCAAGCATCACCAGGCCCAGCAATTGCTTCATGGACAGGCCCGTCGCCCGGAGTAGCGCGAGCTCGCTGCGCCGGCTCTGGAACGTGACCTGCGCGTGAACCAGGAACCCGATTGCGCTCACCACGAGTACCGCGAAAAACGCAATCGCCAGCAATGCCCGCCAGCCCGCGGCGGAGAGCGGGTCTATATCCGAAACATTGAGGCGGTCCGAGCGCTGCTCCGCTCGCAAACTCGCAGACCGCACCTGGCGGCCCGCAACAATGCTCGTAATATCGCGACTCGTGATCTCGCTGCCCGGCACGATAGCAATCCAGTACTCATCGACGCGGCGGGCGTCCCCGAGTTGGTCGACTCCAAGCGCCCGCCACGCAGACCGGATATCCGCCACTATGAACGGCCGCCGGTTCGGGTCGAGAGTCGGGAAGAACTCGATGTGATCCACGATGTCGATGACAACTTCCCGGTCTTCCAGCAGCACGTCAACTTCATCGCCGATTTTGAACCCTGTCCTGTCAAGGAAATCGTCACTGGCGAGGACCGGAACCAGTTGCCGCAACTTGCCCGCGAGCACGCCGTTGAGCTTGCGGACCGGCGCGTCTCCCCAGCTGAAACGGGCCTGCCCTTGCACGGGCGCTCCGGAGGAGTCCCGCAACGGCGTGATCGTGCCGCCGAAGTCGTTCAGCGTAGTCCCAAGAGAGCCCCAGCGCGTCAGATCGTCGAAGGCCTCGATCACCTCGAGCGTGCCGTCTCCCCTGATGATGCCGATCTCGTCGATCACCAGTGCGCCAGGCTGAAGACGGCCGGAGCCGTCGGTGTCGCTCAACTTGGCTGCGGCAAGGAACTCAAGCTTCAACGGAAGCGCGGGCGCCTCGCCAGCTACTAACCCAAGCAACGACAGGCTGCCGCCCATCGTGCACCACGGTGGAGGGTCGCCTGGCCGCTCCCGGGGCTGGCAGCGCTCCAGACGCGTATCCACGCCCAGGGGCGCCATCGTGCCCATGTTCAGCGTGAAGATACGGCTGTCGGCGTCGCTCAAACGGACCAGCAAATTTACGCTTGAATTGGACTCGAACGGCCGTATTCGCGCGAATATACTGACCGCGTCTTCCGGGATCATGAATCCGGAATCGTCCGTAAGGTCAAGATCCCGGAGTGCCTCGCCGATTGGCTTCGGCCCGAAATCGGATCTCGTCCAGGCCACGTCCGGCAGCGTCGCCGAGTCGACTCCCAGGAAATCGAACCGGACCGGAGAGATCGATATCAGCCCGCCCCCGCCCCTGATAACCGGGCTGACGCCGCTGATCCCTTCCGTACTGCGCAATAGATTCTCTACTATTACGGAGCGGCCCCGCGCGCTCACCGGCAACTGAATGCCAGTGACTCGGAAGTCAGCTCCGGTCTCGTAGAAGACCCGGTCAACAAAACTCTGATCCAGGGTGCCCGCGAACGTTGCGGCAAATACCCCCAGGCTGGCGGTCAGGATCAGCAGCAGCGAAAGGCGGGCATGGTGCGCAGGATTTCGCGCCATCTGCCATACCCCCAGCACCAGCACCGGTGAGGTGACGGGGGACATGATGCGCGATGAAAGGAATCTCCCCAGGATCTCCATCGAGATCGGAAATATCCGAAGCAGCACGATACCCGCGGCCACCAGGAATATGGCCGGCACCGCCAGTATCAACTGGTTGACCTTATCCTCACCGAAGATGTTGGTCGCCACGAATGAGCCGCGCTGCTGGAGTTGCCAGAAGAGGAACAGCACCAGTCCAAGTAGGGCAAGGTCAAGATAGTAGCGCTGGTAGACCGGCAGTTGCGCCGGCCTGGCAACGGACATGCGGTGCTCGAGCAGCCCGATCCTGCCCGCGCTGATCGCCGGAACGAGCAACGCCAGCAGACTCAGCAGGCCGCCAAGAGCGGCGAGCCGGAATACCGATGCCGTTACCTCAACCGGCAGCGCGCTCCCGTTGTTCAGATCGCTGAACCACGGCAGAGAACCGATGACGCTGATAGCCCCCGCAGCAAGGTACGGGCCCACCGGGATCGCTATCGCCGTGAGGACAAAGGCCTCCGTCGCGTAAACCACGACGATCTGCGTCGATGTCGCGCCGCGACTGCGCAGGAGAGCGATCTCCCCACGCTGTGCGTCTACAAGCAGGCCGGCTATCGTGCTGACGTAGTACAGGACCACGAGAACGATCAGCACCAGCACGACGAACATCGGGATCTTGTTGAAGAAAAGCCGGGTGTCAAACCGGGAGAGCACAATGCCCAGCTCGCTCGTCAACCGGTACCCGTCAAGCTCCGCGCGGAACTCATCATCAAGCGATTCAAGCGAATCCTGCGTTCTTTCGCTGGCGGATGCATGGATTCGCGCGGTTTCAATATCGACGAGCCAGCCGTAGCGCGAACCCAGCGACGGGAAGTATCCGCCAAGCGCCTCAAGCATCGACGGCTCCGGAACAATGAAAGTGGCGAACTGGAAGCTCGTATCGCCAAATCGGAGCGCGTCGTCGAACACGCGCCAGAACAGGTCGTCCTGCTCGTTTCGCTGGTACACACCGCTGACCCGCGCCTGCACGCGGTCGTGCGCCGCCTCCCAGAACGGCGCCATAACGAAGATGTCGCCCGTTTCAAGCCCGAACGCCTCGGCCACCTCGGCCGAAACTGCCGCATCGATAGTCAACAACTCATCGCCGACGGCCGGCAGGGTGCGGCTCGGCCAGCCTCCGCTGATCAGCGACGCGTGGTCCTCGATTCCCGGGACCGTAACGAACGACGCCCGCCTGCGATCGTCGGCCAGAGGGGGGACCTCGTCTCCCGGATTGGCAAGAAAGAACGTGTTCGACTTGAGAGCCGTGGTGATTCCCGCCGAGATGCGCCCGAGCCTGCTCTCCAACCGTGTCTCCACATATTTCACGATCTCTTCATGGCTCTGCGGATTCACCGGGGACTGCCTCGTCTCGATGAGGATGTCCATCCTCGAAGGCGCCTGCTGCTGAAGGTCGTGCTGAAGGGCGATGTTCCGCAGAGAGTCGAAGTAGAGAACCGTCGCGGACATGATCGAAACTGCGAGCAGCACGCCGATCACCACCGCGGATAGGAGTTTCCAGTGCGCAAGGCTCCGGCGCGCCATAAGCTGGAGGGATGAGGCAAACATGCGCTACTCCTCCATCCTCATCAACTCATTCAACGCCAGCCGCCTGTACTGCCTGAACATCTTCACCGCGGCGAAGATCGCGATCGCACCGATAATCACGTAGACGATGCTCACCCCCGCCCATTCCGTGCTCAGGACGAACGGTGGGATCAGCCGTCCTCCGGACTCCGTGTGCGATATAGCGTCCACCGCGACGCTAGTCATGATGAGGCCGGTGACGGTTCCCAGACTCAGGCCGATTACGCCGACTATGATGTGCTCGGTCGCGATGGTCAGCAAATAAGTGGAGCGCGCCAGGCCAAGCACGCTCAGCTGAGCGCTCTCCCCTCTACTACGGGCGATGTATGAGCCGAGATACGTGACGTATCCGAACCCTACGATGGCGAACGTGCCGATCAGCGCGACGGCCGCCATGCCGCGCCAGCCGGCGACGGCGAGGGGGTCCACCAGGGCGCGGGCCGTCAGCGTATCGATATCCACCACCCTCAGCACTCCGTCAGTCCGGTCGCGAACCTCTGCGATCAGGCTCGAATGATCCTCTTCCTCAGTTACGAAGTAGACCTCATCGGAGCTATTGCGGAACGCCTCATCTCGGGACTCCAGGAAATCGGATATCGCTCCGTAGTCGACTATCACGAACCCGCCCGCTCCGGGATCAAGCGTCGGGAAGTAATCGATGGCATTGACGATAACCAGTGGAGTGAATACTCCGAACACCCTGGATACAAACGGCTCGCCAGCTTTGAGCTCCGTCTCGTCCAGGAAAGATTGACTGGCGATCGCGGGGAACGCGTCAGAGGCGACGGCGCGATAGATCCCTCTTTCGCCCCCGTCGGTACCGCGGCCCAGCACCATACGGCCGATCGACTCTCCCTGGTCGAGCCCAAGCCCCGGCGGCTCCGGCGCCAGGGTGAAGACCGTATCGAACCCCTCGGAGGTCACCAGGGTCGCCCAGTCGTTCCGCGTCTCGAACGGGACGATCACCTGCCGCACATCCTTGCCATCAACCTGGCCGATCGTTGCGTCCAGATCGTCGAAATAAAAGGTGGTCGGCGAGCCACCATCTCCGGTGACCGGCTCGAACACGAGAATAGAGGCAATGCGGACCGGCCTCACCACCCTGTCCGGTATCGGCGCCGACTGGTATGCCCAGTCCGGCCCCTGGATCGGCCCCAGCGTCACAGTGGCCGCCTGCCCGTTGGCATCCCGTAGCACAACCCACAGGAAAAGATTCGGCGCGGGCGGGTCCACGCGGGCCCACATGCCTACCGCGCTGGCCTCATCAGGGAGGAAAACAGGGGGCGCCCGGTCCGGAACGTAAATCGAGTCCAGCAGCGGGGAGAGCGCAAGGTCCGAAAAGTCGTCCCTGAACCAGGAAACATCGGCGAATCCAATCGGATCCACGGCGAAGATGTCAAACTCATGGCCCTCACCCGTCGTGCCCACCCGGCCTTTCGCTTTCAGGCCGAGCACGGCTGATTCCACACCGGGAATCGCCCGCAGATCGTTGATCGTTGAGCCGTCAATGCCCCCTAGTGCGGTGAAGTTCTCTATGTGGAAATCGCTGGCGGTCTCATACAGAATCCGCTGCTGCGAACTCAGCTCAAGGGTTGCGGAAAGCGTGCTGGCGAGCACCCCAAGGCCCGATCCCAACACCAGCAGCAATATCGGCCAGGCGTACTGATACGGACTGCGCGCGAGCTTCCACAACGCCAGCGTCGACCATATCGGAGCGTGCCGCCCGAGCGCCCGGGTGATGACTCCCAGGACCAGTGGGAAGAAACGCAGGAAGATCAATGCCACCGCAGCAAGGATTAACACCGGGGCGAAGAGGGCCGATATGTCCGTCGACAGCGCACCCTCGACGTCTCTCTCTACTATCGTCTGCTGGGTCCGCAGCTCCCAGAGGATCAACCCGCCAAGCGCAAGCACCAAGAAGTCCAGGAAAAAGCGCTGGAATATGGGCGGGTCGGAGGGTCGCGCGGCCATCTTTTTCTGAGCTACGATGCTGGTCCTGGCGTGCGAAACCGCTGGAACAATAAGTATCACCAGCGCCACGATTCCCGAGCCAGTAGCGAATGCGAACGGCGCCCAGGAAAGCTCAACAGGCAGCGCATCGCCGCCGGTAATCGTGCGATAAGCGCCGAGACGGCCTAACTGGGAGATCACCAGTAGCGCCACGAACGGGGAAGCTGCGACGATGACCGCTACCATGGGCAACATCTCCATGCCGTAGTGCGCAGCAACCTGAAGAGTGCTGATGCCGCGGCTGCGCAACATGCTTATGTCTTCCCGCCGTCTCTCAGCGAGCAGTCCCGCGACCATATAGAGGAAGTAAGCCGCAACGCTGATCAGCAACGCTCCCATCAGGTACACAGGGGTCTGTGCAAACACCGCCCTCTGCTCAAGGTTCTCGAAAGTCGCCCTCGGCCCCGTGCCCACTCTGGAGCGCGGGATTCTCTTCAAGGCGATATCTTCGAACTCATCGATTCCGCTGATCAGGTCTGACCTGAGCTGGGAACTGAGAGCGTTCTCGTCAAGGTAGATGAACCAGCGCGCCTCCCCGACGGCGATTTGACTCTCCCTGGTAAGATCCCAGATCGCATCGCCCCGCACGAACAGCGGCAGCGGATCAGGGAGCAGCGGATCCGTCGCCCGGGTACTCAGGATGTCGTCAGCGATCCCGGCCCAGACCACGGAATCGGTGTCCCTGGGCTCGAACAGGCCGGTCACGACCGCGATGAACCGCCCGAACTCGCGTGGCGACGTCCCCACCTCAAGCACGGCGTTCAAACCCACCCCGAGTTCGGCAGCCCTCGATGCGCGTACCGCCGTCTCGACAACCGGGAACGGACCACTCCTGTTCAGGACCTCGCTGGGTGGACGCCCCGCAACGAAATCAACATTGTCCACCAGGTGCGCCATCCTCTGAAGCAGAGCAAGCGGAACTGGAGCTCCTGCCTCGTCTACCCCGGTGCGAACGCCATCCTCCGCCGGCCCCCACAACAGGCGCGGCGTGCGAACAAGGTGGCCATCGCCGCCTATGATCGCCTCCAAGCCCGCCGACGCCTCTCGCAGGACGGCGGAGCCTTCCTCGAACGCGGCGGGAGTGAACGGCATCCTGGTGTTCTGAACGCGCAAGACCCTGTTTCCAGGGACCAGCCCCTCGACGGCGCCTTCGACCCCGACGCGCTCCAGGCTGCGAATGTATATCCAGGAACCGGCCAGCACTGTAGATGCAATCAACACGCCGGCAAAAATCGCCGCGAAAAGTCCAATGTCTGAACGGGTACGCCGCCAGAAAAATCTGGATGTGCTCCTGTCAGTCCGGTCGTTCAGCTTCTAATCGCCCCTGATTGCCGCAAGCGGTCACGCCGCTCGCCGCAAACACATATCCGGCGCCGCACTGTTTCAATCATTACTGGTCCAGTTCCGATATCGCCCGGCAATCCCCGGCACTCAGCGGGAATCTACTTTTTCGCAAGTCTGGGCCACCGCTGAATATCGATACGAGGTCGGCCGACCGTCCGATCTTCAACAGGGCGGCATGAATCCACTCCCCAGAATTATCAGTCCGTCAGCCCGGCCCGCACATCCCTGATATTCGCTATTTTTGAGCCGGTCGCACCCGCGTCCAAACGCCGGATTATAAGCTGAAGCCGGGAGATACCGCAGGGGCCGCGGTTTCATCGCTATCGCCTATACTGCCCCTTCCCTCCAGTTCGCAATCCAGTTCTCAATTCGGGCAAGGGGTCAGTCCGCCCCACCGCCCCGGAAATTACCCCCGATGTCGCTCACTCGTCCAATTGCCAGCACAACGGTGTTCATGCTTGCACTGGCCGCGGCCACTATTCTGGCGTGCACTTCAGGCGCAGAGACGCCAACGCCGACGGCGATCGTCTTTCCTCCCACACCGACGGCGATCTCACTGCCACCCACTCCAACCGCTATTACTCTTCCGCCAACGCCGACCGCGATCTCACTGCCGCCCACGCCTACTCCCATATCCTTTCCCGGGCCGATTCCGGTCGCCCGCAGTACGGCGGACATCGTGGAAGAGGTAACGCCGTCGGTAGTCGCCATCCAGGCCCAGACCCGATTTGGCGACAGCTCAGGGACCGGCGTGATCCTGGAATCGAACGGGCTGATCCTGACGAATCAACACGTCATAGACGGCGCCCGCACGATCACCGTGGCGCTAACCGACGATCGCGTGTTCGAGGCAACGGTTATCGGCGAGAACAAGTCCGCGGACATCGCCGTGATCAAGATCGAGGCTGAAGGGCTGCAGACCGCGGTACTGGGCGACTCCGAGACCCTCAGGGTGGGGGAAGACGTAATCGCGATCGGGCACGCCCTCGGCCTCGCCGGCGGCCCCACCGTGAGCAAGGGCGTTGTGAGCGCCCTGGGAAGGACCGTCGCGCAGGGTGGCGACCAGCTAACGGACCTGATTCAGACCGATGCGGCGATCAATCCCGGCAACAGTGGGGGACCGCTGCTGAATGCCGAGGGCCTTGTCATCGGCATCAACACCGCACGCCTGAACTCCGGGGAGGGAATCGGCTTTGCCATCGAGATCAACACCGCGAGCTCAATCGTGCAGACACTGATCCAGGAGAGCAGGCTGCCACCGGGAGACCTGGGTATCGCTGAGTCCGTCGACATCACTCCGGCGCTGGCGCTCATCCTTGGGCTGCGGGTGTCGCGTGGCGTCGGCGTCATCGCGCTGGCGCCGGGCGGCGCGGCCGCCAACGGAGGCATACTCGTCGACGACATAATCGTCGAGATGGACGGTGATGTCATCGTAGATGGCACCGACGTCTCCAGATTCCTCCGACGCCACCGGGCCGGCGCATCCGTGGAGATCACTTTCCTGCGCGGCAACCTCTTCTTCCGCGCCCGGGTAGTTCTGGACGAGCAATCCCAGTAACATCCGGCCCCTGGCCGCCTGAGTGAAACAGACCGAAGTAAAAAAGAATTCAGACAAGTGACATAGGAAAAGCCATGGCAAGCCCCAGGATAAGTAACGAATCCGCGCCGCAGTTCCCATACGTTTCCGCCACACCGCTGACCGGCAAGGTCGCGATCGTCACCGGCGCCGGCCGCCACCGCGGCATCGGCCGCGCATCGGCCCTCGTCCTCGCCAGGATGGGCGCCGACGTCGTCATCACCGGCACCGGGCGCGACCCGGCGAACTACCCCGACGATGAGAAGGAGATCGGCTGGCGCGATATCGATAGCGTCGCCGATCAGATCACCGGGCTCGGCCGCCGGGCCCTGCCGCTCGTCGTCGATATCACAGATCCGGAGGCCGTAGACGAGCTCGTTGCGAGCGCAGTGTCAGAGTTCGGCCGCGCAGATATCCTCGTGAACAACGCCGCCGCGCCCATGGGGGAAGACCGTGCCCCCATCACAGACGTCGATCGCGACGCGTTCCGGCGCGTAATCGAGGTGAAGGTGCTCGGCTCGTTCTACGCCACTCAGGCAATGGCCAGGCACCTCCTGAAGCAGGACGAGGGCGGCAGCATCGTCATGATCTCGTCCGTGGCAGGCAAAAAAGGCAGCCCGAATACAGCCGCCTACAACGCGGCGAACTTCGCAGTGAACGGCATGACGCAGTCGCTCGCCCGTGAACTTGGCCCCAACGGAATAACAGTCAACGCCGTCTGCCCCGGCCTGATTCCCACGGCGCGCTGGGGCGACGTAGATTGGAGCGCCAGAGTCGCGAACATCCCCGCCCGCCGTCCCGGCACCTACGAAGAGGTCGGCGAGCTAGTCGGCTACCTCTGCACGCCGTCCGCCAGCTACATCAACGGCCAGGCCATCAACATAGACGGCGGCATGGTCACCGAGCACTAGCCCGGCGCCCCCAACACGCTCTGTTCGTCGGTGGCCGTGAGTAGCTACCTGGCGGTGCCCTTGAAGTAGAGGACGTTCCCGTTCAGGGGGCCGGTATCGGTCACGTCGAACGTCACGATGTGAGGAACGTCGTCCGCATCCAGTCCCAGGGAGACCAACTGCCCGAATACGGCGCCGCGGTCCTGCGCGGTGCTGATCGTCTCCGTCCGGAAGCCGCCGCCATCCCAGACGGCCAGCTTCAGGTTCGTCTCGTCCGTATAAGCGATCCAGGGATTGCCGGCGCTATCGATCTTTATCGACGTTATCTCCCGCGCTCCCTCGAAGCCGTAGAAGATGCTGCTCAGCGTGTCGACATCGGTGATCGTCCAGCTCGACTCGCCTACGTCTTTCGCTGCGTACTTGATAACAGCCTCATCGTTGCCCGTCTGGGTGGCATAGCTGATGTGAATCCTGTCGCTGTCGTCGATAACCACTTCGGCGAACTGCCCGGCGTCACCGTCTGAGTCGACCGTCTCGAGTGTCCAGCTTCCGCCGCTTCTGCTGGCAAGAATGAGGTCGTTGGAGTCCTGATCGTAGTAGGTCACGTACGGTGTGCCGGCAGAGTCGACGTCAACGGACACGGCGAACTTGTACGTCAGCGGTCCGCTCCCAACCTCTTCAACCGTGAAATCTCCGTTCGTGTCGAGCCGGTAGTACTCGACGCCGGCGCCGCCGAACTCCATCGGGTCGATGCCCACGGCGTGGACAGTGCCGTCGTCGTCGATGATGAGCCGGGTGTCCCAGCCATCGTGCCCGCCGTCGCCGAGCGTCTTGCGAACCCAGCCGGTAGCCGTCTTGATGCCCAGTTCAATATCGCCGAGGTTTGGCTTGAACGAACTCGCCTGGTGGTCGTGCCAGGCAACCTTCGCAACACCGTCGGGCCCTACGTCGATGTCGAGAGGGCCGTAATAGTAGCCCTCGGCCACGGTTGAGATGTCCCAGGTGCCGTCTGTGCGAGCACCGGCCTTTACGAACCCGCCTGTCATCGCCTCGAACATGAACGCGATGTTCGGCGTTCCGTCGGGCGCGATCGCGATCGCTGGCTTGACGCCCGTGCCGACCTCTTCGACCAGCCAGTTGAAGTTGTCGCTGGTCAGGTCAACCCGGTCGGCGCCTGCGGGCGCGCCAGGCGCCGGCGCAACCTGCGTAGCGGTCGGCTCTGGAGCCTGCGTCGCCGTCGCCTCGGCAGCAGCGGCAGTCGTGGCTTCTCCCGCGGCCGTCGGCTCTGGGGCCTGCGTCGCCGTCGGCTGGGCGGCTGAAGTCGGGAAGGGCGTCTGGGTCGCAAACGTCGCCGGCGGATCGTCCGAGCCGCACGCGATCGCGGCTACGGCAGACAGCCCCGCCAGCGTCAGCAAGATCGTCTTGCGACGGGATGTAAACAGCAAAATAAAATCCTCCACGGGACATGGGACGGAAATAATGGATCGTCTACGTGCAATCGACGATACGTAGTTCGATGCAGTCCCCCACAAAAAGGCGCTTGTCGATCATGGGTCGCTCCGAACGGTTCGCAAGCGGGAGCTACTTATCTTGAAACGATATATTTCCAATTTTGGCTCTGACGACTCGAGAATGATTGCAGGATCGTGCACCCCACGAATTACCCCCGCGAGATGCCCCAACCCCGGCGGGCAACCACCCAGGACGCGGCCAACAACGCCCCAAATCCCCGTAGGGGCCGTGGCTTGCCCGGCCCGTGGGTGGCGGGCGATCAACCGTCGGGCAAGGCAAGCCGTCGCCCATGCGAAAAGCCCCAACCAATCGCGGGCGCCCACCCCGGACCCGGCCATAAACGCCCCAATCCCGAGAAAGTCCAGAGACATCTGGCCCGAGAAGGTGCAGGCGTGCCTGCCTGGCTATTTGACGGAGTAGCCGCCATCTACTGCTATCGATGCGCCTGTCACGAAATCCGAGGCTGCGCTCGCAAGGTATACCGCCGTCCCCGCGAGATCGGGCGGCAACCCCCATCGAGCCGCAGGCGTCCGGTCCTCGATCAGCTTCTCCCGCTCCGGATACATCTGCAGAAACGCGTCGGTCATGTCTGTATGCAGCCACCCCGGAAGAATGGTGTTCACCTGGATATTATCCTTCGCCCAGGCTATGGCGCACGACTTCGAAAACTGCACCACACCGCCCTTGCTCGAGGCGTACGGGCTCGCATACTCGCTGGCGAAGATCGACATCATCGACCCGATGTTGATGATCTTCCCGCTGCCTCGTGCCTTGATCTGCGGGTACACGGCCTTTGACACCAGGAATACGCCCTTGAGGTTGGTGTCCAGAACGCGGTCCCACTCCTCTTCTGGAATGTCCTCCGGCTGCGCCCGAAATGACGTGCCCGAATTATTGACGAGTATGTCGATGCCGCCGAACTCGTCCACCGCGGCCTCAACCGCCGCGCTGATCGAAGCGGCATCGGTCACGTCACAACTGACGCCGGCCGCCCGCGCACCGGTGGCGTTTATCTCGGCCACGGCACCGGCCGTTTTGCCTTCGTTTCGGGACGCGATCACAATGCTCGCGCCCGCGCCCGCCAGACCAAGCGACATGCCAAGGCCAAGCCCCCCGTTGCCGCCGGTGACGAACGCTACCTTGCCGCTGAGATCGAATGGATTTGCCGCCATGAAGGTTTCTCCAGAGTTTGCCGCGAGGCCGAAATCGTGATCGGAAGCCAGATTATGCCGGACTGATCCTCATGTTGCGAACGTTCATGCCCACGCGCGCAGGGGTGTCCGGCCCTGTACCATTCGCCAACCCGGCTGTCGCACTGCCGGACCCGGCATTCACGAATCAGAGCCGGAACAGAGACCGATACATGACTCAACCCCGAGCGCTCGACGGCGTGACCGTCATCGATGCCAGCCAGATCCTTGCAGGGCCGTTCTGCACCATGCTCCTGGCGGACATGGGCGCGAACGTCATCAAGGTGGAGAAGCCGACCGGCGGCGACGACACCCGCCGCATGGGGCCTCCGTTCATCGGCGGCGAGTCGGCCGCGTTCCTGCAGATCAACCGCAACAAGCGCAGCATCGTCCTCGACATCCGCTCGGAGGATGGCAAGGAGGCCTTAAAACGCCTCGTCGAGAAGTCTGACATTTTCATCGAGAACTCCCGGCCCGGCAGCATGACCCGCAACGGGCTCGGGTGGGACGACCTGAGCGCCATCAACCCCGCGCTCGTCTACTGCTCCATCTCGGGCTTCGGCCTCACAGGCCCGTACGGAAAGCGCGCCGGATTCGACCTGATTGCCCAGGGCGTTGCGGGCCTGATGAGCATCAATGGCTTTCCCGGCATGCCGCCGCTAAAACTCGCGGTGCCGGTGGCCGATCTCAACGCCGGCATGTTCGCGCTATACGGCATCCTCAGCGCCTATATCAACCGCCTCAAAACAGGACAGGGCCAGTACCTCGAGACCTCCCTCATGGAAGGCGCGATGGCCTACACAGTCTGGGAGTCGAGCATCTTCTGGGCCACCGGCGAAACGCTCGGCCCCGTCGCCTCCGCCCACCGCCTCGCCGCCCCGTACGATGTGCTCCGCACCTCCGACGGCTACCTGAACATCGGCGCCGCGAACCAGAACACCTGGGAGCTGCTGTGCCGGGCGATCGGCCGTGACGAGCTAATCGATGACGAGCGATTCAAAGACAACGCCGCACGAATGCAGGACGTGCCCGGCCTCGAAGAAGAGCTCGAGAAAACCTTCACCGCGAAGACGACGGCGCACTGGGTAGAGCTTCTCGGAGAGGCGGGCGTCCCGGCCGGCCCCGTCTTCAACCTGGAGGAGGTCTGGTCCAACGAACAGGTCGTCGCGCGCGGAATGGACGTCGTGCTCGACCACCCGGCCGCGGGCCCGGTCCACAACATCGGCAACCCCGTCAAAATGTCTGGAACGCCCACGCGCCAGGAGACAGCCGCACCATTGCTGGGTGAGCATACGGACGAGATCCTCGAGTTCGCAGGCTACTCGGCCGAAGAGATCGCAGGCCTGCGGGCCAGCGGCGCCGCCGGAGCCCGGGAGTAGGCTGGAGTAACACTGGCATGACCACACAACGCCTCACCGGAGGCGAGATCGTCATGGAACGCCTGATCGCCGAAGGCGTTCCATACCTGATCGGCATCCCCGGCCACGGAATTCTCGGCCTCATGGACGCTGCACGCGAGCGCTCCGGGAAGATAAAAGTCATACAGACCCGGCACGAGCAGGCGGCCATACACATGGCCGACGGCTACTATCGCGTGAGAGGCCGCCCGCTGGCATGCTTCACCTCCATCGGCCCCGGCGCGCTCAACTGCGCCGTCGGCCTCGGCGCGTCATACGTCGACTCAACCGCCGTCCTGTTGCTGAGCGGCGAGGCGCACACCTATATGGCCGGGCGGGGAGTACTCCAGGAGATCGAACGGCAGCGGCCGGCCGACCTCCCGACCGTGCTTGAGCCGCTTACCAAGAAGAGCTACCGCCCGCAGTCCCCGCAGGCTCTCAACGACGCGCTTGACGAGGCGTTCGTGGAGATGCGAACCGGCCGCCCCGGCCCGGTTTTCATCAGCATCCCAATGGATGTCCAGGCCGAGGCGGCGGACGTTACCGTTACGCGTTCATCCGTCGATGTGCCGAATCCTCTCGCACCCGAGTCGTATGTCGTGGCCGCCGCCGCATCACTGTTGAAGGCGGCGAAGCGGCCCGTGATAGTCGCCGGCGGAGGCGTGACCCTGGCGAATGCGGAAAAGCAGCTTCTCAGGCTCGCCGAGCAGACCGGCGCCGCGGTCGTGACCACCCTCCAGTCCAAGGGCTGCTTCCCCGAGGACCATCCGCTCTACTGCTGGCTGCCTGGCTCCAAAGGAACCAGCGTCGGCAACGCCGTTACGACCAGTGCCGACGTCATACTCGCCGTCGGATGCCGCTTCACCGATCAGACCGCATCGTCCTATCGCAAAGGCGCCACGTTCAACTTCCCCGAGACCAAGCTGATCCAGATCGATATCGACCCGGCGGAGATCGGGAAGAACTACCCGGTAAACGTCGCCGTTCTCGGCGACGCGGCGAAGTCTCTTGAAGCCATCTCAGAAAAATTCGGCGAATCGGTCAATTGGGAATCAGGGGAGTATTTCAAGGATATCCAGGGTTACCGCATGGCATGGCTGCAAGAAGTCGCAATCCTACGCGACTCAGGGATGTCGCCGCCAACGGTGCCCCGGTTCTTCAGGGAGTTGCGGGAGGTGCTCGACCGCGATGCCATCGTCGTGACCTCGTCAGGGCATGCCCAGGCCTGCGTGCTCGAGTTCCCGTTCTACGAGCCGCGGACGAACCTGACGAGCGGCGGATTCTCCACCATGGGATTCGCCTTTCCCGCCGCCCTTGGCGCACGGCTCGCTGAGCCATTCCGGCAGATCGTCGCAGTCGTCGGCGACGGCGACTTCATGATGACGATGCAGGAGATGGCGACGGCAATGCAGTACGGGATCGACATCGTCGTAATAGTCCTCAACAACCGGGGCTGGTATTCGATTCGCGATCTTCAAAAAGACGCGTTCGGTGAAGACCGCGACTACGCGACCGTTTTCGGCGACAGGGGCACGCCCGACTTCTACGCAGCCGCCCGGGCATTCGGATGGCACGCCGACCGCGTAGACGAGCCCGGCAATATCAAGACGGCTCTCGAGCGGGCGCTCGCGACAGAAGGCCCTGCGCTGGTCGAGATCGCGGTTCAGCAGGAGTTCCCATACTCCGGCAGCAACGTCGTCGGCTGGTGGGACGTGCCGGTCCCTGAATATCTCGAGGTCCGCCGCGCCGCATACGTCACCGAACTCGGGGAGGTCCAGGAGCGCCCGAAACGATAACCCCGGCTCCCCGCCCATCCCCAACCCGGTAGCCGAGGGGCTTGCCCCTCCCGAGCGTGGCCGGCCAAAAACCGGCGCGGGCGCCTACCCACGAACTGGCCAACAGCGCCCCATTCCCGAGAAAGTCCAGAGACATCTGGCTACACGGTTGCGGATTACCTCCCAGTACGGAAGTCCTACACGGATGCCGGTCGAATCGCCCGTATGCGAAACCGTGTAGATCCGGCACGAGAAACATGAATGTAATCGGAGCGTGCACACGGTAGCGGTCGCAGACCGAGCGGGAACCGGCAGGCGCAATTAGGCGCGCCATACCCGGTAACGGATCGGACGAAAGTCCCCTCGGAAATCCCTACTCCGAATGCCCCGTAGTCGCCGCATCCCTCCGGCTCGTCACCGCCCACTCCGCGTTCGGGTCGGCCGTGTCGACCTGCTTTACGCCGCCCGGCAGCCGCGCCTGCAGCTTCTCGTACTGCGCCCACACCTCGTCATCCGGGTGCCGCCATTCGTGGAGATAACGCACGCCCTGGATCCCCGCCTGGATGATCTCCTTGGTACAGCCGAAACATGGCCGAAGCGTCGTGTACATCAACCCGCCATCTACCGCGGTACATCATATGCGATTCAGTGGGCGGCTTGCCTAACGTTTACAAGATGAAGCGTCTAGCGCTCTCAATCAGTGCCAGAAGGATCAAGTAGAACGGAAACACCGACACGGAGGTACTCGCGATAATAGCGGCTCCGAGAAACTTCGATGACCCCGTACCCGGATATACAATGAACAAGTCTTCAACGATCACTGTGCCGTCGTGGAGTTTCCGAATGAATTCGTTGTACTGGTCGCGAATCAGACCTTCGAGTGCGAGGTAATACGCGTCCAGACCAAAGAACATGAGGACCGGGATCATGCCAATCCACGCAGACGAAGACAAATCTTGACTCGCTACAACAACCATTATCGCAGAGACAATCGTAATGCACCATGTCTTGCAACTCGAGCTGTTTGCCGCCATTCGCCCGATTACAGACTGAAGGATCGACAGGTAACTGTGGACGGACGGAGAATCGAAGCTTGGTTTGTCCATGCTGGTTGCGCCTCGTCGGAGTCAGTTGACATTGCGTATTCTGATCGCCTCTTCAACGATATTGGCCAAATGCTTAGATATCCAGGCATAGCGGACCTTGCTGCTAGTGCCACCTGGGTCGTAACACTTGACGATAGACGATCGTCTTCTCTTT
>JADFHP010000116.1 GCA_022567135.1 Chloroflexota bacterium | reverse complement strand
AACGATCAAGACCACAACGTCTCGGTTGACCAGGTCGCCCCGGACATCGATTCTGCTGAGACGGGTACCTTTTGGGACACGTCTAAGGACACCGATGACAAGACGTCGGATGCTGCCGATGACGACGTGAACGCGATCGTTGTGATATTCGACGAGGACCTCGACGGCTCCACCGTTGATGAGGCCGACTTCACAGTTGGCGGCATCACTCCGATCGCCGCGGAGGTGTTCAGCGATGTCCCGACCAAGGTCTTCATCACGATGGCCGGCGCCTTCGATCCGGATGACACTCCGGAAGTCAAAGTCGTGGGTAACATCTCCGACCTGGCGGGCAACAACACGGCCGTCGGTGAAGTGGATGCGGACGATGGCATCGCGCCAACGTTCACGGCTGCGCTGAGCGCAACGTTGACGCTGGACGACGTTCTACTGACGATCACTGCCAACGAGCCGATTTCCGGCAACGTGCCCAGCATCTCGGTGTTCACCGATGACACCATCGATGGAGGTGACGAACAAACTATCACCGGCATCAAGGTGACAGGCTCCGAGACGTGGGAAGTCACGATTGACATCGATGATGACAATCTGATCGACGGTCTCAACGCAGTCGTAATCACGGGCAGCGATGCCCAGGGCAACCCGGTAACGCTCGGTACCTTCACAGCGGACGCTGGGAAGCTGGTAGACGCCGACGACGTGGATGGCACACTCACGTTCACGGTCGATACCACGGCCCCCGGCCTCGCACTCGACTTTACGCCGGATGACTCCGACAGCAATGAAAGCCCCATCTCGAACGCCTCACCGTTCGTCCAGGTCGCTTTCGCCGAGTCGGTCACCCTGACCGCCGCGACGTTCGCGAGTGGCGATGGCGACGAAGTTGACATTCTTGCTGCGCTGAACGCCAGCACGGCTGACAACGAGCTGTTCGTCCTCGCACCCGGCAACTACCCGGGCGGCGCAACTACGCTCGCTCTCGGCGAGCACACCATCAAGGTGTCTTCCGTTGATGCTGCCGGCAACGAGAGCGAAGATGACAGCGCGAGCTTCACGATTGAAGAGCGCGACGACTTCTCGCTTCCGTTGATCGCAGGCTGGAACCTCGTGTCCCTGCCAGGCGCGCCTGCAGACCCGTCAATCAACGCGGTCATCACCGTCGACGAAGTCGGCACGGTGATCACGTACGACCCGACGGTCGCTGGCAACTTCCTGACAGCGGTGCGCGACTCCAGCACAGGCCGCCTGAGCGGTAGCCTGACGACGATCGACGCACAGCACGGCTACTGGGTGAATACGACTTCGTTCGACCCGATCGAAGTGTTCATCCCGCCGCTTCCGGCCGCTACCTTGCCGCCGACAGTGCCTGTGTTCGAAGGCTGGAACCTGATTTCAGTCGTAGATGTATCGGGCACGATCACAACCGACGCCCCTGACTTGACCGGTGTTGCCACTTACCTGGCAGGCGTGGACTTCTCGAAGGTCTACCGGTACAACGAGTTGACGGGTACGTTCACGGCCATCTCCGGCACGACGCCTGTCCAGGTTGGTGAAGGCCTGTGGGTCTTCGTGACCGCGGACGGGACGATCACTCCGTAGCACGGAGCAAAGTCCTGGCCTGACCAGAGCTAAAATGGACACCCCCTTCCCGAATGCGGGGAGGGGGTGTCTGCTTAAGAGAGAATGATTGAGTGGGTATGAAGCGATTGCTGGGAGCGGCTTTGACGCTGGTCATTGCCTTGCTCGCCATTTCTGGCTCGGATGACGCCAACGCCCAGGCGCCGCCGTCCCTGAGATTCGTTATCTACCAGGGTGATGTGACCGTTGGCGGCCAACCCGTACCGGACGGTTTTGAGATCGTTGCGAGGATCGGCGATAAGTTTGAGTCTTTGACTGTAACGACGGAAAACGGCCGGTACGTGGGACTGGTTGTTGGCCCTTCTCCCGAAGGCCTGGGCGATACCATAGAGTTCATTCTGGAAGACCAGGTAATAGCTCCTGAGATGCCCCTGTTCTTGAATGCGACTGGTCTTCCGATCAGCACCAGCCTCAATCTCACATTCGCATCGGCGCCGGTCCCGACGCCAACGCCGACGCCGGTGATCGTGCAGCCGTCGCTCTTCCAGGGCATCGTGATTACCGGGTCGACGCTCGCACCGGATGGACTGCTCGTGTTCCTCCGGATGGGTGACTACGTCTCCGACCCGGCGGTCACCACCAATGGCCTGTACAGCCTGGTTGCCAATCCACGATTTGATTCGTTCATCGGTCAGACGATCGAGTTCTTCATTGGCGATCAGTTTGCGGCGCAGACGGCCGTTTACATACCGGGCGAATTTGCAACCGGATTCAATCTGACATTTGGCGCCGCACCGACCCCGACGCCGGTTCCGACGCCGACGCCAACTCCAACGCCGGTCCCAACACCGACACCGGTCCCGACGGCCACACCAACGCCAACTCCGACACCGGTTCCCACGCCGACTGCGGCGCCGACGCGCACGCCGACGCCGACTCCGGCGCCGACGCCCACGGTAACGCCGACGGTGACGCCCACGTCCATCCCTGAGGTTGTTTTCGTTGAGGTCACATCGACGCCGGAAGCATCGCCAACGCCGGAAGGCGATGGAGGCGGGGCCTGCAGTGGCACGCAGGGCACGGCGTCGGCAGGCCAGATCGGCCTGATCGCATTGCCGTTCGCTCTATTCCTGTGGCGGCTCAGGGCGAGGGCGAGCAAGCAGTAGCCGCGCTCCGAGCGCCCCGATAGCCCAAAAGCATTGAGTCTCTGTGCGGCCTGTCAGAATTGGACTATCAGGAATCGCCGTAGAGGCCTGTGAGGATCGCCAGAGCCCTATCGGGCCAGTTCACCGTGGTTCCGGCCGCCCCAGCCCTGTAGATCTGCAGAAGTTCGCTTTCGTCGCCGACGCTCCATCCTCGTACGCTCATTCCGGCCTGTTCGGCCATCTGAGTCGACTCGGTAGTCGCATTCGATGCCCGCGGATAGATGGCGGTTATCCCAGCGTCCACTGCGGCCTGTAGAACGTCGCCGCTAATCTCCTGTACAAGCCATCCGTGCCGCACGTCGCTGCCCGTCAGGGCAATTGACCGCTTCAACTGCTCGTACTGGAACGAGGTGATGGTGAGTCCTGGAGCGTCGAATGGGCCGCCCCCGCCATCAGAACGGGGGAGATCGAGCCACCCGCGTTTTCGCAGTAGCGCGATCACGACGCCCGGGAGGTCTGGATCCTGCGATTTCAACTCGAGATGGATATGCGCGCGGCCTGCATAACGCTCGAGTACATCGTCCAGCGTGGGAACAGCGGCTCCGGCATATGCGCGGTCGTCTCCGAACCATGCACCGGCGTCGAGTTCCCGCAACTCAGGAAGCGTGAGGGAAGAAACCTGGCCGCTGCCGTCCGTCGTCCTGTCGAGGGCGTCGTCATGAATCACCACCGGCACCCCATCGGCGCTCAGGTGCGCGTCCAACTCGATGTTATCGAAGCCGGCGTCTATCGCAAGGTCGAATGCCGCGATGGTGTTTTCAGGCGCGCGCGATGAGAACCCTCGATGGGCGATCAACGTGAACGGGCGGCTCAACTTCTCGACCGCTATGTTGGGTTAGACGGCTACGCGGGATTTCAGCAGGCCCAGTTCTTCGGCCCGGGCGAGGATTACGCGCTTCTGATCATCTTCCAGGTGGGGTATCGGCGGCAGCGGGGCGCCGCAGTCGACTCCGGTTCGTTCGCCGAAAATCACCTTCACGTTGTGAGCGGGCGTTCCGAACATTCGGACGAGCTCCGTTATCTTGATCGTTTCGGCCTGCCGCGCCATGGCCGTGTCGATATCGCCGGCTTCCCACGCTTCGAACAGCTCGACGTAGGTCCATGGAGCGGCGCCGGGAGGCGCGTCCACGACGCCTATGCCGCCGTAAGCGAGTGCAGGGAGCAACAACATCCCGTTTCCGATGAATGCGCGCAGGCCCATCTGGACGTATGCCTGCAGAAACATGAAGCCGGGGGCAGAGTGTTTAAGCCCGGTCAATTGCGGCACGGCCTTCTGGATCTTCTCCATAAGTGGAGGGAGGATATCGGTTTGCGTCATCTGCGGCAGGTTGTAGGCGAAGAATGGAAGATCGGCCGCGTCGGCGACGCGTTGGTAATGCTCGATTACCGCATCGTCGCCCTGCTTGTAGATGATCGGAGGCACGCAGCAGATGGCGGCGCATCCGGAGTCTCGTGCCGCTCGGGCCGCCTTCATCGCGCTTTCGGTCGTCGGCGCGCCGACGTGCATGATCGCCAGGACACGGCCGTTGCAGACCTCACCGGTGATCCGGGCAACGGTCGTGCGCTGCTGGTCGTTCATGATGGCGCCTTCGCCGGTACCGCCTGCGGTCCAAAAGCCGTGGACGCCGTGGGAGATGTTGTCTTCCAGGATGGCCCTGTAGGCCGCTTCATTGATCGAGCCGTCATCATTGAACGGTGTCGGCACCGCCGGGAACACGCCTTTCCACTTATCGGTATCGCCGTTTCGGTTAGCGCTCGTCGCCATCGTCATCTCCAGTTCGGATGCAACCAATTTTGGGACAGTATAGGCGGCATCAGCCGCCCGCGCAGCCCGTGCGGCGTTGAACCGAAGTCTGTGCTCCAAATAGCCATCATAGATGGCGCCTCGAAGTTTCTGTAGGAAGGCGCCATGACCGATCGAGCAGAGTCCACGCCTGTCTTGGAATCAGAGTCTCCGGCGGCCAATCTGCGCGCTGCAACGATCGTGAGCGAATTCGCGCAGGGCCGCCTGACGCGACAACGCCCGGACTGTTGGGAGTGAGTCCGGGCGCCGCCGCCTTCTGTTGAAGAAGGTGAGGAGGGGTGTGGAGGGAGTGGAGGAGTATCCGCCTAGGCTGAGGCGCCGTTAGTCGGCGGGATGTATAGCTCGATGCCGCCCTCTACTCCGGGTACTTCCAGATTGAACCTATCTCCGAAACGGTGGCCGAAGCCGCTACGGAACCGGCCCTCAAATTCTCCCCCGAAGGAGCCCTTGAACTGGCCGTTGAACTCGTGGCCCCCGCGGTTGTGGCGTCCGAAATGGTGGCCGCGATTGGGCCTGATCTCGCTGAGGGCGTCCGGGCGGTCGTCGCGCCAGGTTTTTATCTCATCGGCTTGCTCTTGAGTCAACGTGCCATCTTCAACGAGTTGGGCCAGCCGCTCGTCGCTTGCCGGGCCGTGGCCCTTGAAGCCGTGGCCGCCACTGGCGGCGATCTCATCGAGAACGGCGGGACGTGCGGCCTGCCAGGCTTTTATCTCGTCGACCTGCTCCTGGGTTAGCACGCCATCTGCTACTAGCTGGTCGAGACGCTCATCGCGCTTTTCCTGCGCTAATTCGGTACGGGCCTGGGCAAGCGCCTCGCCCAAATCACCAGAGTCGACTCCTACAATCTCGGCCACCCTGTCGATCACTTCATCTGCAGGGCCGCCGCTGTGACCATTTGTGGCCGCCAGAACCGCACCGGATAGGACAGCAACTCCGGCTACAGCAATCGCTGTACTCATCAATGCTTTTCGTGAAATCACTTTCTTCTCTTCTCCGCATGGCCCGATGGTGGTTGCCACCGGGCCGTTGTTTGGCTGTCCTCGTGGAACATGATGGCGGCGAATTCTGAAGGAGTTGTGCAGAGAATCTTCAGAAATAGTGGGGACTCATGCAGAATCGCAGGCCTGATAGGCTCTCGGGTCTGAGAGCGGATCAAGTGGCCGGGGCGAGGCGCATGTCTAAACCAAATATCGCATTGCCAAATTTCGTGTTGATAGTGGCTGACGACATGGGCTACGGCGACTTCGGTGTGTTCAACGACGGCCATGTCCGCACCCCGACGCTCGACCAGCTAATTGCCGGTGGCACGTGTCTGAGCCAGCACTACGCCGGCTCACCGGTATGCTCGCCCTCACGTGCTGCGCTGCTGACCGGCCGCTATTCCATCCGGACCGGCGGCATAACGCCGCAGGAGGTGCTCGGGTATGACCGGCTGGCGCTGTCCGAGATCACCATCGGAGACGTATTCAAGGCGGGAGGCTACGCGACGGGAATGGTCGGCAAGTGGCACAACGGTGCGCTGGACCCCAGATTCCACCCGAACGCGCGCGGCTTTGACGAGTTCGCGGGATTCAGAGGCGGCTGGGCCGACTACTACCGCTGGCGGCTCGATCGCAATGGCTCGTTTGAGGATTCAGACGGCCGTTATCTCACCGACGTGCTGACTGACGAGGCCGTCGGCTTCATCCGGCGGCACCGCGGCGAGCCGTTTTTCCTGGCCGTCACTTACAACGCTCCGCACAGCCCCCTGCAGGCTCCCGATGACGTTGTGCAGCCGTATCTCGACATGGGCCTGAATCCCGCCGTCGCGATCACGTACGCCATGATCGAGGTAATGGACCGTGGCGTTCAACTCATCCTGGACGAGCTGGCGGCGCAGGGGCTGGAGCCGAACACGGTGGTCATGTTCACCAGCGACAACGGCCCCGCATTCATGTTGCGCGCCGACCAGGTGCCCGAGGGCGTGGATATCGACGCCCGTCGCTGGAACTGCGGCTACAACGGCGCAAAGGGGTCCGTCTATGAAGGTGGTATTCGAGTCCCCATGGTGATTCGCTGGCCTGACGGCCTCGATGGCGGCCGGGAAATCTCCGATCTGATTCACTTCACGGACTGGCTGCCGACGCTCGCCAACATCGCCGGTATCGAGCGCATGGAAGGCGCGCCGCTCGATGGCCGAGACGTGCTGAACGTGCTGCGCGGGGAGTCAGCCGCCGAGCCGCCACCGCGTTACTGGCAGTGGAACAACTACAGCCCCATAGGAACGTCGAACGCGGCCATGCGTGACGGCGATTGGAAGCTGGTGCGGCCGGTAATCGACGGCATCCGATACGCGACGCCGGACGATGAGCGACTCGCGGAGCGCTACGTGGAGATGGACATCGAGTACAAGTACCATCCCGAGAACGTGCCCGGGATATTCGACTGGCCGGAGCCTGATCGCATTGTGCCGGAGCCACCGCCGGCAGAGCTGTACAACATAGCCGCCGACCCATTGGAACAGCGAGACCTGGCGTCCCACGAGCGCGAGCGGGTCAGGAAAATGCTGGCCGAGTTGGAAACCTGGTTTGACGAGGTGGAGTCTGAGCGCCTGAGGATACCGGCCGTTTAGTCCATCATCTCGCGCACGGCGGGCTGGCTCTTAAATGCCTCGCGGAGCCCACTATCTCCGATCCTCTCGACAATGCCGCCAAGAATCGCCCGCGCGCGATCCCGCGCAGCCTCGCGGGCGGAGTCATTGCCGGCGCTGGCCTCCAGCCTGGCAAGGGCGGAGAGCGCCTGCCACGTACCGCGCGCTGAGCCTACGGCCTCTGCCGCCTCCAGCGCCTCGGCGAGCGCAACGCGGCCTTCGTCGACCCTGCCTTCGACGGTGAGCGCCTCTGCCTTGAATCGCAGGATGTCGTAGACCCGCATCTGCCACCCGCGCGCTCGCATGTCGCTCAAAACGTCATCGATAAGCGCCAACGCCCTTGTCGTCTCACCCAGTTGCAGAACGGCATCGATCTCTACGGCATGGATGTAACCATATCCGCAGACTGGATTGGAGATGTCTGGTTCAGGAAAGCTTGCGGCCTGTTGGAGCGCTGCGGCAGCAGCGGCGTCATCAGCGTTGTAGATGTGCATACGGGCCTGGACCACCAGGGCGAACCGCTGCAGAACCGGGAGCTCTGCGGTGTTCGCGACCGACCGCGCCGCCAGATCGCCGCCACCATAATCGCCCGCTTCTGCTCTCGCAAGCGCGAGTCTCGCGTTGAACAGCAGAGCGGGTGCGAATTCTGTCCCCGCGCTCCCGGCGGCAGCTTCCTCGAGCGTCGAGATGGAGTCTTCGACCTCCCCGAGCTCGCCGTGGACGATGCTGATCCTCAGAAGGGCGACCACCTCGCCGAACTGGTTCCGGCTGCTGCGGACTATATGAAGGGCCTCCCTTGACGCCTCCATCGCGCGACCCAGGTCTCCAGCGGTCATCCTGGCGTCGGCGACCTTAATCAGTCCGTCCGCGAGCATTGGCAGGTTCTCCAGTTCGCGCCACAGTTGCAGCGACTCTTCGAGCCCCGCGGTCAGATCATCGTGCTGCCCGAGCGCCAGATATGGCCTTGCCAGATCATTGAGCGCGTATGCCAGCTCCTCTTTCAGATCGTGGGCCCGTGCGATGGCGACGGCCTGCTCTCCCATACTTACGGCGCTTTCGGGATTGCCGCCGGTGTAGGCGTCGAGGAGCATCAGGTTCCAGTAGGCCCGCGACTCGGCCCGGTGGTCGCCAAGCTCCTGCGCCAGCTCGACCGTCCTTCTCGAGATCTTCTCGCCGCGCTCCGGGTCTAGCTGGGTGTTGAGGGTCGAATAGATGGTCGCCTGCGGGATGAGCGCCGCGAGTTGCATGCCTCTGCTGTTCCTGCGGCCTGCCAGTCCTTCCAACTCGCGATAGTTGTCCAGAGCTGATTCGTAATCGCCTGAGACTTCCATGGCCCGGCCTCGCCCGGTGAATAGCGCAACGACGTCCTCCTCGGGCGCAGCGTCCTGGTCCGTACATTCCAGGCCTAACGTGAATAGCGCCGCGGCCTCACGATTGGCGTGCAGCCGGGTTGCCCGACTAGCAGCGATCCGGTAGTAGTGGGCGCCGCGCTCGTTATCGCCGCCCTCGCGGTAGTGATATGCGAGCCTGTGAGCCTCTTCGTTGGCGCTATCGCCGTGGTGCTTTTCCAGCGCTTCTGCGACCCGGCGATGAAAACGCCGGCGTTCCCTGCGCAGGATGGAGCTGTATGCGGCATCGCGCGTTAGTTGGTGCCTGAACGTGTATTCGAGTTCC
>JADFHP010000115.1 GCA_022567135.1 Chloroflexota bacterium | reverse complement strand
CGACTCCGCAAAGCTATGAATCGTCTGGATGGCGGCCCGATCGAGCCCCTCCAAAGCCTCCTCGGCAGTCTGGCGATCGGAGTCAGATGAGTCGTCCGCCCTCGCCACTTCTTCCAGCCGGGCCCGAATCCGCTCCCGCAGCTCCCCGGCCGCCGCGCGCGTGAACGTGATGGCCGCAATCTGATCGATCGTCGCCTTACGCTCCAGCAGCAGCCTCTCGATCCGGCTCACGAACGAGTGCGTCTTGCCGGTGCCCGCCCCGGCCTCAACAACCAGATTGCAGTCCAGGTCATTCGAGATCCGATCACGGTTCGCCTGGTCGGAGACGGTCTGATCGCTCATTCCAACTTCTCCGGCACGGCTTCTCTGATCGCGGCATCGGTTCGCTTCTGTCTCCACAGCCGATCACGGCTCACAGGACAGATCCGGTCGAAATCGCAATAGACACAGTTATCAAAAGCGCTGCCCGGCGCCCCCGGGGGGCTGAAACGCGACTTGCCCGGCCGCGCCGGAAACACGCCCGCCGCTATCCCGCTTGTAATTCGGCCCATGGCGTCGAGGGCGTCCTTCTCCACTTCGTCCAGGGATATGCGGCGCAACTCGAAGCCACCTCGCTCAGACGTGAACCAGTACGCCCCCTCGACATCTCCCTCAGGAGAGAGCAGCATTCGCGCCGCCATCGCATAAACCGGGAGCTGCATCCGCTGCCCGCCCTCCAGCGGATCATCTTTCATGCCGCTGTAGGGACCCGAGGAGCCGGTCTTGTAGTCCAGAACCGCCAGACGCCCGTCATCTGCCCGCTCGACCCTGTCGATCGCGCCCCGGAAAGCGACCACTCGTCCACCGGGCAGAGTCAGCTCGAGCGCCGGCGACGTATCGGCGCCCAGTCCGAACTTCAGCTCGGTATCGACCGCCCGGAAACCGGTCTTCGCCTCCCGCTCACGCTCCGCTTCCAGAAAACGGTCCAGCTCCCGCAGGATGCGCTCCTGCTCAAGTCTCCAGAGCGCCGGCTTGCCCGTAAGCCCACGCTCTTCGTAATCGCTGAACTCCGCTTTCGCGATCTCGAAGATTGACGCTCGCTGCTCCTCGTCCGAGCTCCCACTCCTACCGAGACGCCACTGGACGATCTGATCAAGAATCGAGTGAATCAGCGAGCCTCTGTCCAGGGGCGATATAGACGCCAGCTCCTCGGGCCGCGGGATAGCGGTCAGGCCCAGCACATAGCCGGCAAAATACCGGTACGGGCACGCCGCCCATGTCTCCAGCCTCGTAGGACTGATCGGCGATTCCACGGACGGCGCAGGCACGGCCTCCCCAAGCAGCCGACCGTCCCATGCAGTCCATTCCGGGCCGAACCGAGCGCGCTCCGTCTCCAGGCTTCGCTGAAATCCCCTGGCTGCGCCATCGGCCGCCAGCCAGTGAGAGCCAATCGCCCCACCGGCGGCTACCGTGGCAGACACGCTCTTCAGCTCATACTCTCTGCCAGTCCCAAGGACGTCGCCCGCCGCGGCCTCAAGACCATGCTCCGGCGAGCGCACAACCTCAAGCCAGTCGCCCTCCTCATGCTTGATTAGATCGCTGCCCTGCAGCGTCTCGTCTCCGGATTTCTCACGCGCCGCTTCAAGAAACCAGCGCGACGGACCTCTCAGGCTGCTGCTCCCGGCCTCGGACCGCGGCCAGCTCAGCACCCTCACCGGCGCCGAAGCGATCGCCGTCAGATAGCTCCGGCGAGCCATCGCTTCACGAACGGAGCGTGTCGGCAACACCGACTCATCGGCCCCCGCAAGCCGGCGCAACCCGTCCGGCAGCAGCGCGTCCTCGCGCTCGACCCCCGGATAAGACCCCTCGGACATGCCGACGATGAACACCACACGGAACGGCGCGCCAACACCATCCCGGACCGGCGCGACGAACACCCCGCGGCCAAGGTTGCGAACGGTCCCGGCCGACCCCGCAAGCTCTTCCTTCAACACTTCAAGAAATCGCGCCCTGCTCGGCTCGGGACCGGCAACCTCATCGAGCTGCCCGAGCCGATCGACGATGCGATCCACTCGCTCCCGATGTCTCGCATGCTCAGCGTCGTCGCCCTCTTCGGCAAGATATCCGGCGAGTATTTCGTGGGCCCAGGCGGCGAACTCACTCCAACTGCCCGCTTCCGGCGGCTCGTTTCCGATCAGATCGGATACGAACCGGCGAAGCCGATCGCACTCGTCCGCCTCCGCCCGCTGGCTCCGTGCCGCCAGCTCATCCTCCGGCGCGCGCCGCTCAATATCATCCGCCCGGTTCCTTGATCTCGTCGCATAGGTTGATAGCCGAGACTCCCACTGATCCGCCCCGCCAACCACCCCGGCCTGCCGCGATATGAGATCCCATCGGGCCGCGTTCACGGTCCCGCCATCCGGAGCGCTCACCGGCGAACCCGTGAGCCAATCGATTACAGCTTCTCTCGAAAAACTCTCATCGAAAACGCTCGCCGCGCCCAGGATGAAGCGCCCCTCAGGAGTTGCTGCCAGCGCCAGGGGATCACCCCCCGCCACCGGTATCCCTGCTGCCCGGAACGCCTCGTTCACCCGCGCCGCATATTCTGAGTTCTGGTAGAGAACCGCCATCTCACCGAACTGAGTTCCTTCACCGGCGAATCGCAATATGTTGCGTACCAGCGTCCGCACCTCCTCGCCAGGGTCCGGCACTGACACTAGAATCGTCTGGTTAGCGGGCTCAACACTGGTTGAGTCTGCCGGAGCGTCACCCCTTAACCTGTCCACGGCGGCAATAACGCGTCGATCGGCACCCTCATCGAGAGTCAATCCAACGACGAACTCCGCTGCCGCATATTCAACAAGCGCGTCCAGCAGCGGCCTGAACTGCGGCGCCGGATCTTCCAGCAACGCCACGATCAGCGGGCCCAGGGCCTCAATCGCGACTGATCCCGGCTCACGAAGCGCTTTCGCCGCAGCCACCGAAGTGCGCAACTGATCCGTGTAGTCGACAGACCGGTCCTTGAACCGCTCCCGAAGTCGGCCGACGACCTCGGCAATCCCGGACCTATCCGCGGCAATCAGCCGATGCAGCTCGTCATCGGAGACCGGACGCAGCTCATCGAATGCCGCATGCAACGCGGCCGGCAGCGACGGGTGGCCCTGCATCCGCGCCAGCTGGCCAAGGTCGCCGGCAGACGCCTCCGCAGTGATCGCGAACACCATCTCGGACGCACGCAGCCGCGTAAGCGGCGCCCGACCGTCGGCGGCCGGCGCCAGCTTCACCGCCAGGTCGTCCAGCCGCATGAAGTTCACATTGAACAGCCCGCGATCACGCGCGCCAAGATATCGCCGCCCGAAAAAGGCGCTGTAGAACGTCGGCATTACTACTGTGATCGGCCCCAGTCCGTTGCGTGCGCGGGCCGCGGAAATCCGTTCCATGAGAGCCCGGAATACAGCCTCGCCAACCGGCGCGTAGACAACGCGGCCCGGGTCAGTCATGGCCGCGTCATCAAAATTATCGGGTGAGCGCGGAGCGAGCCGGGCAAATCACATCTCCGGCGGACTCAGTCTGGGGTGGTACCCCCGGAGAGATTCGAACTCTCGCTCCCGGCTCCGGAGGCCGGTGCTCTATCCGCTGAGCTACGGGGGCGCTATAAGCCCAAATATACCACGCTACGCGCGCCGTCCAGACCGCATTTTCGTTACCCGGCGTCGCCCGGCGAACCGCTGCCGGCAACCGGCTCGTCTGGCCGCTCTGGCGCGAGGGTGGCGTCTGGCTCGCCCTTGCGCAGACCCGATCCGCCTTTTGCGAATGCCGGCACCAGGAGCAGCGGCGCAAGCACCGTAGTTACCAGGGTCATCATGATCACCACGCCGAAGATCTCGGAGCCGATTACCCCTGCGCCCAGGCCGATTCCGGCAACGATAAGGGCAACTTCCCCGCGCGGCAACATCCCGAGCGCGATGCGCCATGAACCCACACGATTGAATCCCACGAATAGCGCCGGAACTCCCGCGCCGAGGAGCTTGCTTACGATCGCCAAGACCGATAGAACGACGCCGAACAAAAGCGCGCCCTCAATGATCGCCGGAATATCCACCTGCATGCCGATCACCACGAAAAAGACCGGCACGACAAACTGGTTGACCGTCCTCATCGGCTCCTCGATCCGGTGCCGCAGCTCCGTCGATGACAGGGCCAGGCCTATTGAGTACGAGCCGATAATCATCGCCAGACCAAACAGCTCCGCGACGCCCGCCGCCAGAAACGCTATGCCAAGCGCCAGGCCAAGCACCGCTCCCGTAGTCTTGAACCAGGTCACGCCTCTTGAGATGTAGTTGGACAGCAGCGTCCCAACGATCGTCAGACCCAGCCAGAACCCGATGGCCTTCAACGCTACGAACACAATGCTTCCGGCCGACACCTCGCCCGTTTCGTTGATCCCGATCACCACGGTGAGAATCAGCAGGCCCAACACGTCATCTACGACGGCGGCGCCGAGAACCGTCACACCCTCGGGGACATGTAGCTTGTTCATATCCGCAAGAACACGCGCCGTTATTCCAACCGAAGTCGCGGTCATCGCCGTGCCAACGAACAGCGCAGGCAAGAACCCAATGATGCTGTCGGTGTCCGCGAAGCCGAACATCAGGGTGGCGACGACCCCCAGACCGAACGGCAGTATGACTCCGCCCATCGCAACGGCGGTCGCCGGACGGGCGTATTTGATGAACTGCGCACGATTGGTCTCAAGGCCGGCTTCGAACAACAACAGGACGGCCGCGAGCTGGGCCAGGAAGAAAAACTCGGGAGCTACCGGAAGGATCGCCTCGGTGTGGCGAATAGCGCCGTCCACGACCTCGATGATTTCGGGTATCTCGAAAAACGGGCCGAAACTGCCGATCGCGATGCCGCCAAGGGCGAACGGCCCGATCGCTATGCCCGCCCCCAGCTCACCGAGGAGTGCGGGAATGCGAAGGACACGCTGAGCGAATTCCCCGCCAAGTTTCGCAGCGATCAGAATTACGGCAAGCCGCAGAATAAGTTCGGCGGCAAGTTCAACTGGCGATTCCAAGCTGCGGGGCTGTCTCCTGTGTCAGTGCCACTGCGGCCGGTACGGACCCGAAAGGCCGCTTGCGCCGGTGCCCTATTCTCGCATCCGCCATCGATGCATACGTTGCCACCGTGTAAACAATATCGCGGTTAAAGTAGTAGCCGGCCCAATTGCGAGCCCGGTCTGATACCAGGTACGCGTGGGCCGACTGAACTATTTGATCTTCGGGTGGAAACTTCCCGAATCGGAGACCTGGGCTGCTAACCCTTGCCTATTCTGAACATCTTCGTGCCACATATCGGGCAGACGCCCTGAGTGGCCGGGCGTCCATTCTTGAGGGTAGTGGATTGGGGATCTTTGATCTCCCGCTTTGCCCTGCACTTGAAACAGTACGCCTCCGTGGCCATGCGACTCCTCCTCTTGTATCCCTGAATCTCTGGGGAACTTATTAGGCAGATTCCGCCCTGTCAAGAGTAATTTGGGAATCCTCGCTCGGTAATCGCATGGGATATTCGTAATTTCACGGATACGGGCCGCGCGAAACCCTCGGGCCGCCACATTTCACGCCGGAGCTATCACCTTGTCAGGCTTCCACCACGGTCCCGAAGGGTCGTACGTCGCCGTCGCTATCAAAACCCCCTCGGAATCGTAGATCCGCACCAGCGCGCCCGGCGTCACCCGCGACGCTTCCACCTCCTGCGGTGTCGCCCGCGCGGGGTGCCCGTGGCGAAACTGGTCTCCCGTCAGCGGATTAAGCGAGATCGGAGGTAGGTGCCGCAACACAGCGTCGATCGGCATGACCTGCTCCTCCCACTCGTCCCGGTCTGCGGCGGCCTGCAGAGCCTCCAATGTCACCGCATCGTCGATCAGGAATTCGCCCACCCGCGTCCGAACAAGGCTCAGCAAGTGCGCATGCGTTCCTAGCGCCTCTCCCAGATCGTGGGCCAGCGACCGCGCATAAAATCCGCTCCCGCACTCGATTTCAAGGTCGAAGTCGGGATGCGACCAGCCCCGCATCTTCAACTCATATACCGACACAGCCCGCGGCTCCCGCTCCACCTCGACGCCCTGGCGGGCAAGCTTGTACAGCGGAGTGCCATTGCGCTTGATCGCGCTGTACATCGGCGGAATCTGCGTCAACTCGCCCGTGAAGTCGGGCAACTTTTCCGCCACGTCCGCTTCCGTGATCGAAGACGCATCGCTGCTGGCGGTAACCTCGCCGGAGGCGTCGTACGTATCGGTTGCAGAGCCAAGACGCACGGTCATCGAATACCGCTTGCGCCCATGCATCACATGGTCGACGAACTTCGTCGCCTTGCCAATCGCAACCGGCAGCACCCCGGTGGCATCCGGGTCCAGCGTCCCCGCATGGCCAACCTTCTGCTGGCCGGTAATCCGCTTGATCCGCCGCAAAACGTCCATAGAAGTAAGACCGGCGCCCTTGTTCACGTTCAGGTAGCCGCCAGTGATCTGCCGCGCAGCCGTTTTCGCCATCAGGACCCGCCGCCCGGCTCGCCACCCGCCTCGCCGGACACCTCCAACGCCACCTCGTCCAGAATTGCCAGCACGTCCGCGCCCCTGTCCCGGGCATCGTCCAGCTTGAAGGTCAACTGTGGAATATGGCGCATTCTCAGCCGGCTCTTGAGCATGTGCCGAAGCGCCACCCGCCCTGACTTCAGCGCCTGCAGCGTCTCAGTCTGCTCCGCCTCCGAGCCCAGGACCGCAACATACACCGTCGCCGCGCCCAGATCGCGCGCCGTCGTCACCCGCGACACCGATGTCAGCCTGGACACGCGAGGGTCGAGAAGCCACGTGGTGATCAGTTCGCCTAACTCACGCTTAAGCGCCGAATTAACGCGCGCCATCTTGCGATCACGAGGTGCGGGCATAGGTCAAGCCATCTCCAAAGAGCCTGCCAGAGAACTTTAAGGTGGAACTACAGAACCAGTTTATGCCTCTGCACACATTACCCGCGACTCTCTTTGAACGGCGCTGTCCGGTACTGGCCGGCACTAGTCGGCGTTGCGAACGCGCACCCGCTCCGATACCTCGAGCCCCAGCGCAGCCGTCCGCCCGGCCGCCCGGCCGCCGACCCGCACAGTCAGCACACCGCGGTAAGGAGCGACCTCCGTTATCTCCAACGCGGCGCCCGGAACTATGCCTGAGGCCACCAGGTATTCCAGCAACTCCTGGTCCTCTTCCGGTATGCGCTCGACCACCATCGCGGTGTCGACCGGCGCCTGACTGATCGGCATCGAGGCCGACGACGGCGCCTTATATCCGCTACCCGGTATCGGATGGCCAAACGGACAGGTCACCGGATTGCCGAGCGCCTCCCGCATGCGCTCTTCCAACACGTCCGATATGGCATGCTCCAGCCGGTGAGCCTCGACATGCGCCTTCGATAGATCGAGCCCCAGCAGATCGACCACCATCCGCTCCGCCAGCCGATGCCGCCGCACGATACGCTCGGCGAACGTCTTGCCCTTCGACGTCAACCGGATCTCACGCTTTTCGCCAATCGTGATCAGCGAGTCGGCCGACATCCGCTTCAACATCCCGGCGACAGACGGCGGCGACGTCCCAAGCCCCTCGCTTGCCGGCGTCCGCTTCAGCTGGTGCACCAGATTGGCGTTCGTTACCGCCAATCCCTCTTCCTGCACCATGAAAATCGACAACAGATAGTTCTCGGCGGCCATCGTGATCTGGTCGCCCTCGCCATCAACATGAGGCCTGCGCCGGCCGCGGGGACGGCGGGTCGCGCTGGAACTATCTGCACCCATAGGTCCGAGCCTAACAACCCCTCGCCCAAATGGTCAATTTTGGCGCAGGCCCACCCCGCCTTCACCCGATAGCCGGTCGATGTGTGAATACCCCCTTCCGATCCAATTGAGACCCACAACCCACCACTGCTAGAATCAGTGTCGGCGGCTCGCTCGTTCCGGAGTAGCTCAGTGGTAGAGCAATCGGCTGTTAACCGATGGGTCACAGGTTCGAATCCTGTCTCCGGAGCCAATTACCTCATTCTGAACTGAAAACACGCTGTATAGCCCTCCAACTAGATGGAGGACAATCATGAATACAGCGTTCGGTCCAGTCGGTGAATCACCACTAATCCGCTCTTTTCGTCTCAGCCTTTTGGCGGACGGATTGAAACCTCACACGATTGGCAACTACCTGCGTGAGGTAGGCCGTCTCCTGAGTCATTCCGAAATATCTGACCCTAGAGACGTGACGGCTGACGACACACGACAGTTCATCGGTTGGCTGCAGACTCAACGATCTGCCAAGACGGTCCACGAATCCCAACTCGCTCTGAGGCGTTTCTATTCGTTCCTTATCAGAGAAGGTGAGATCGACGCTGACCCGACTCGAACCGAAAAGCTGGTTCGGTTCAGAATCACTCCACAGCCGACATACTCCCTAAGTGAAGTGAAGGCTCTACTCAAATCCTGTTCACTGGACACCCCTAACGGAGTGCGTGACAAAGCCTTGGTTACCGTCCTATTTGATACGGGTGTCAGGGCCGGTGAGTTGGTGTCGATGGGCATGCCGGATTGGGATGATCGACCTGTTTGGGTGGACGGGAAAAGTGGCCCTCGATCTGTACCGCTCGGCGTCCGGTCGATTGAGGCTATAGACAGATATGTCAGGCGCTGGGCCATCCACGATGCGCCGCTCTGGAGAGGCAAAAAGGGTGCTCTGACTGGCTCTGGCGTATTGCAACTAATGCGCCGCCTATGCTCACGCTCTGGCGTACCTGACAAGGGAGTTCATGCATTCAGGCGAGCAGCAGCAGCCCATATGCAACGGCTGGGCATGAATGACTCAGACATCCTCGAAGTTATGGGTTGGAATAATGTGAC
>JADFHP010000114.1 GCA_022567135.1 Chloroflexota bacterium | reverse complement strand
GTGTGGGACTACGACTACTTCGGCGGGACCCGGACCGTGGACGTGCACGTTCGGCGGGTCCTCGCGAAGACCAACGATGCCCGTCATCGGTTCATCGAGACTGTCCGCAACGTTGGCTATCGCTTCCGTACTCCCAATTGAGTTCCTGTATCAACGTGGCCAGGCCAGCCAGCATCGCAACAAAGATGTAACATCCAGCGCCGCGCGCGGCCGCCCGCGAGTATTTAATGAAGACGCGCGCATTATTAGAGAGATCCGCGTCACAAATCGAAAACTCTGTTCTCGGTTCGGGGGTTTTACTCCGGGCAGGCAGGCAGGTAATGAACAGCCGGGCCGAGGAGGCTCAGTGCGGGAGGCGAAATGAGCGCCAAGTATCAGGCCGAGTACATCTGGATTGACGGCACGGAGCCGACGGCCAAATTGAGGTCGAAGACCAGAGTGCTGGACGTGGGCGATGAGCCCCCGATCTGGGGTTTCGACGGTTCGAGCACGAACCAGGCTCCGGGCGAAGAGTCGGACTGCGTGCTCCGGCCCGTGCTCTCGGTGCCGGATCCAATACGTAAAGGACCGAACGTTCTGGTGATGGCCGAGGTGTTGCTGACGGACATGTCGCCGCATCCTTCGAACACCAGGGCAGCTTGCGCGGCGATGGCCGAGAAGTATGCGGACTCGGACACGTGGTTCGGCATCGAGCAGGAGTACACGCTCTTCAAGGGATCCAGGCCGCTGGGGTTCCCGGACAACGGCTTTCCTGCTCCACAGGGTGGCTACTACTGCGGCGTTGGCGCAGATGAGGTGTTCGGCCGCCCTCTTGTTGAGAAGCACATGACGGCTTGCATTGATGCCGAACTCGCGATCTCAGGAATCAATGCAGAGGTGATGCCCGGCCAGTGGGAGTTCCAGATCGGCCCCGTCCCGGCTCCCGCTGCAGCAGACCACCTGTGGCTGGCTCGCTGGCTGCTCTATCGGCTTGGCGAAGAATACGGCATTAGCGCCACGCTCGACCCCAAGCCGGTACCCGGAGACTGGAACGGCGCCGGCGCGCACACGAACTTCTCCACGAAGGCGATGCGCGAAAGCTACGAGCCTTGCGTTGCGGCGGCAGAGGCGCTGGGACGCCGCGCAGACCTTCACATCGCCAACTACGGGCACCGGATCGAGGAGCGCCTGACCGGGCTCCATGAGACTGCCCGCTATGACGAGTACTTCTACGGCGTGTCCGACCGCGGCGCTTCGGTCAGGATTCCGTGGCAGGTGGAGAAGGACGGCAAGGGGTATATCGAGGACCGCCGCCCGAACGCGAACTGCGACCCGTACGTTGTGACGAGGCTGATCATGGAGACGATTCACGAGGAGTAGCGCGAGACGGGCCAACCCACAGGCAAACACGAAAGGACGGCCACCCGGCATCGAGTGGCCGTCTTTTCTCGCCTGATGGAATTTCGGAGACCGTACAATCTGGTCTCCGAAAATCTACTGAAGGCGCTCTTCCAGCCGTTGCAAGGGAGGTTTCTTTGCTTCACGATGAATTTGAATGCGACTTTTACTTCATCCGGCACGGCGAGTCGGAGTCGAATGTGGTGTCCGGCCTCGCCGCCGGCAAGAACTGGGACGCCCCGATGACGGAGCGGGGCCATCGGCAGGCGCTGGCACTGGGCGAGCGGCTCAGGCGGGACGGAGTCGTGTTCGACGCGATCTACTCCTCTTCGCAGGTTCGCACGGTCCAGACGACCGAGAGGATGCTGGAGGGGATGGGCATTCCCGATACGCCGTTCGAGAAGGTCGACGAGATCATCGAGCTTCAGGTTCCGAAATGGCGCGGCATGCCGCGGGAGCAGGCCTACACCCCGGAAGTCACCATGCTGCGGGAGCAGAAAGGTAGATGGTTCGTGCCGGATGGCGGGGAGTCGGAGCGGGTGGTGGAGCGCCGCGTGTCGAGCTGGCTTGAGGACCGGATATTGCGAAATCCGGAGCACGTTGAGAAAGGCAAGCAGACCATCGCCGTCCTTTCGCACGGCATCGCCCTGCGCTGCCTGTTCCATTCGATACTTGGCTTCGAGGACCGATATATCAGGCGCATGGCCCTGTTCAACGCTTCGATCTCGCGTTTTACCTTTGCTTCGACGGGATGGTTCCCGCGCTGTATCAACGATTCTGCGCACACGTTCGATATCGGCGATGTCGCGTGGGAAGGCCCCCTGGACATAACGCCATAGCTATATGATTCGCCCGAAAATCAGGGAGGCGCTATCGGAGGAACAGATGGCCACACGCGCGACGATTGGCGAGATCGAGATCACGACGATTCATGACCACATGAGCGCGTGGCGCAACCCCGCGCTGGTATTTCCGGGTGTGCCAGCGTCTGCGTGGGATCCATATCGCAGCATCGCACTGAATGAGAAGGGGGAATGGCGCTCGGTCTGGCGCGGGCATCTGATCCGGCGGGTCTCGGGTGACGGTCCGCTGGTTCTTGTGGACGCCGGGATGGGTCCGGGCCCGCATGAACACACCGGCAAACCCGGTGAGCTACTGGATAGCCTGGCGGCCGAGGGCGTGCCGCCCGAACAGATCGATGCCGTGGTGACGACGCACTGCCACGGGGACCACATCGGCTGGAACGTGACGTGGGAGGGCGATGCGCCGCGTTCGACGTTCCCGAATGCGACCTATCACATCGCGCGGAACGACTGGGAGCACTATACGAAGCCGGAGAACGCGAATGAGGCGTTCGACAGATCGGTGCGGCCGCTAGAGTCGATCGCCAAGCTGGAACTGGTGTCCGGCGAGCATGAGATCGCGCCCGGCATCCGGACCCTCCCCACCAACGGCCACACGCCGGGTCATCAGTGCATTCTGGTCGAATCGGACGGCGAGACGGGCGTGATCACCGGGGACCTTTTCCACAGCGTGGCTCAGATCACGGAGCAGACCTGGTGCCCGACTTTCGACTGGAACACCGAGATGTCGACGGCGTCACGGATTTCGCTGCTGGCGCGGGCGCATCGAGAAGGCTGGGTCGTTTTCTCCGGCCACCTCTACACAGGCAAAAGCATCGGGAAGATCGTTGAGCGCGACGAGCGGTTCGCCTGGTCGCCGATCTAGGTTAGTTGTCGAGCCAGCCGGGCCGCCTCAGTACCAATTCTTTTTGTCGACGACGTTCATGAGCGGCTCACCGGCCAGGAATCGTCGGGCATTTTCGAGGATCACCTGGTAGCGTCGCTCGGGCAGGTTTTCCGCGTCCCGGACGGCAATGTGCGGGGTGAGGATCACGTTCTCCAGACCCCAGAGCCTGTGATCTGAGGGGAGCGGTTCGACTTCGAAGACGTCGAGACCGCACCCGGCTATTTCGCCGTTCTCGATGGCATCCGCCAGTTCATCGATTTTCATGGTCCTGCCGCGGCCGATGTTGATGAGGTAGGCGGTCGATTTCATGAGCCTGAACCTGCCGGCGTTCCACACGCCCTCCGTTTCGGGAGTGACGGGTGTCGTTCCGACCACGAAATCGGCACTCGGCAGCAGGTCGTCCAGTTCCTCGGGCGGATGCATCTCCACAAATGGCAGATCGTGTTCCGGCCGCGGTTCGACGCCTGTGACGCTCATGCCAAACGCGTGGCACATTCGGGCCACCTCAGCGCCGATGCCGCCGACGCCATAGATCAGCACTGCTGACTCAGGAAGATTAACCAGTGGGCTCTTGCGGGCTTCCTTGTCCCACCGGCGTTGCCGCTGCGCCGCCATGTAGTAAGGAAGGCCGCGCGAGAGGGCAAGCATGAGCATCATTACGTGGTGGCCTATGTAGTCAAAATAGATTCCGCGGGGGTTGCTGATGGTGACGGGGTGTTCGACGAGTTCTTTGTAGTAGTAGCCCTCGAACGGCCCGGCGTCCGGGTTTTGCAGCCAGACCAGGCGCTCCGCGACGGCGAGGGTGTCGGGCGGGATCCATCCGAATGCGGCGTCGGCGTCAACGATCTCTCGCCTGGCCTCTTCGTCCGTTTCCGGAGAAACGACGGTGATTTCAGGCAGCGAATCGGCAAGCCGCGCGGCCCACTCCCGTCTCAGGTGGTCAAGCGGCGGCATCATGACGAATTTGGGCATTACGACTCCTCTCGAGCTCCACAAGCTTAGTGGGACCACGGCGGCCAATCACGCAATTCTCCGATTCCGAATGGTGTTATCACTCTTTACCCGGCATCCGGCCGGAGGTTAACTAAGTTTGCAGGGGAGTTGCTGAGAAGGCGGTAGGTTGGGGTGTGATGGGGGGGTGCCGCGGCCCATGGCGGTAATTCTGATAGCGGACGATGATGCCGATACCCGCGAGGTATTGGACATATTGCTGACGAAGGCCGGACACGAGGTCTTCAAGGTAGAGAGCGGTGATATGGCCGTGATGCATGCCCAGGTTCTCCAGCCCGGACTGATTCTGCTGGATATCAACATTCCTGGTCTGGACGGATTCGAGGTACTTGCGCGCCTGAAGAGCGATCATGAGACGGTCGAAATTCCGGTAGTCGTGATTTCCGGGCGTGACGGTTTCGATGACATCGCCCGCGGCCTGGGGCTTGGCGCCGCGGATTACATTACCAAGCCGTACAGCAGCGACGACATCATCAACGCGGTGCGGGCGAACGCGGCCGTTGCCGCCTGAGGCGCGCGCCCGGCGACGATGCCGCTCATCAATCTTCAGATTCCGGGTGAGGGAACTCTCCGCGGATGGCGTCGGCGGCAATCTGCTTGACTTCGTCGGAAAAGTCCGGCCGATCGGCCATCCAGGCAAGGTAGTCGGGCGCCTCTTCAGCGACCTTCAGTAGTCCTTCGCCTCTGTAGCGGCCGAAATTGAATACCGCATCGCCTTCACCTGACCAGACGAACATGCCCTCCTGGTCCAGAGCGTTGTCAGGGATCGGATTCAAGAAGCGTTGGATTCCCGGCACATCACGCGGGATGTCCTCGTACACCTCCAGTTCGCCTTCCAGGATCTCCAGCGCCGCGATGGCCGTTTCGTCGCCATTTTCCATGGTCTCTCTGGCGGGCGAGGGGCCGCCGACAAACAGCTCGTGCGCGGCCGTGAAATCGCGCGGCTCCTTTTTGTGAAAGATCGCCATCGCGTCGATTACGGCGCGGTCGCGGAGAGAAAAATCCACTCCCGATCGTCGCAGTTCCGCTTCGAGCAGGGGCGCGCCGAATCGCTCGACGCCGAAGCCCGCGATGTCACAGTCGGCCAGGTGATCGGCAAGCGCGGAGGCGTAGGCCTTGAAGGCAGGGAGGCCGGCCACGTCATCGTCCGTGATGCCGTGAACGGCGGTCGCACCGGCGGGGATGGGAACTCCGGGGTCGACCGTGACGGAGCGCGAGTGCCGCTCGCCCTCCGGCATTACCTTGACGACCGCCAGCGCGACGATGCGTGCCGTTGCAGGATCGAGTCCGGTTGACTGGACGTCAATGAATGCGATCGGGCGGGTCAGTTCCAGGTTCATCGAATCTCCGCGCGCTGAGTTCGCGCAGCAACGCCGCGGGTAGCGAGCGGTGCGGCGCAAGGCTAGCATGGAGCCGGTGGCGCCGCCTATGCGGGGTCGTCCGGTTGGAGTTGCCTGGGCCGGGTCTTCTGCGTTGGGTCGCCTGGGTTGGGTCGTTTACGGGGTAAGGTCGGCCTGAGAGATTCCGTTTTGCGCCAGCAGTACCTCAAGGCCGCTGGAGACCTGCCGCCGAAGCTTGTTGGCGGCGTTGCGGCTGAGATCGAACTGCTCGTAGACGGAAGCCTCAAACGGTTGCCAGGCCGCCCGGAGGCCGGCGATGGCCTGGGCTTCCCGCTCAGCGGCTTCGATCAGCAGCTCGCCGAGGGTCCGGAAGGCGGTGGCCCTGGGCACGGATCGGACGTCCGTGGCTATCGTCCCGAAACTGACGACGAATTCGCCCAGCCGGTCGAGCGCGCCGGTTACATCGCATCCCCCGTTGCTGGCGCGCCATGCGTCGTAATCCTGGTGGAACCTGTCCCATGACGTCGCGACCGCCTTGTATGCGGTGTTGAACGCTGCCGCGGTGAGCCCCGTCTCGACGGATGCGCCGGTCACGATCGATGAGAGCAGGGCTGCTGCCGCGCTGCGATCACCGTTGCTGGCCACGAGTTGCGTCTCGAATGCGGCGAAGTCAGTTGTTTGTGATTCGTCCAACGCGGCGTCTCGAAGGGTCCTGAGCGCCAATTCTGTGTCCCTGGCAGCGGTGGCCACTTGCGCTGCGACCACGTCGGTTGGCGAGGCCGGGGAGAGCGCCTGGATCTTTGCGGAGACGTCCAGGAACTGGCTCACAAGAGCATTCAGAGCATCGGCGACGCCGGTCGCTTCAAGTTCGGACTGGGAGGCGCGAAACGCTTCGTAATCGGTGATGAACTGGTCCCACCCGTCGTCTATCTCCGAGATGCCGGATGCGAACAGGCTCACTTCCGCGCGGCTGTCTTCCGACGCTCCGTTAATGAGGTCCGCAAGCGCGGTTTCACCGGCGAGTCGAATGCCAGCCGCGGCGGCGCGCTCGATTTCCACGAACTCCTCCGCACTGACGGTAGCGTCAGTTCCGGTATCTTCGTTCAGCCCGCGCAGGGCCGCGGCCTCTCGTTCCGCGGCCTCGATAATTTGATCTGCGACGCCTCTGACCAGTTCTTCGCGAGGAAGGCCTCGAGCGCCTTCCGGTATGGCCGCGAACCTGGAAGCAAAGACCGACACGGCCTGGTTTCGAATCGTCAGATCGCATGCGACGAGTCCCTGGCGCCAGGCGTCGACGTCGCCGTGAAACGCCTCCCACCGGGTCTCGATGCCACTGTGGAGATTGGCGAAGACGATCAACTCCCCGCGATCGAGAATAGGCTCCGCGGTCGCTTCGGGTTCCGCGATCGTTAGCGCCTGTGTGGTGGCCTGGACCTGGGCGCGGACAGTTGCAGGGATATCGACAGTCGGCGTGGGCGGAGCCTGGGTAGGCGCGACAACGTCATCAGCTGAGCAAGCCACCACTACCAGCAATGCGATTGCCAGGGCGAGGATGGTGGCTTTTCTCATGGGTGTTGTCCTTTCGGTGATCGGTGTGGGCATGTGTGTGGTCTGGGTTTGAATGGATCACGGCAGTTGGAAGACTCCGACCTGGTCGCTGACGAGGCCCGAGTCCAATTGGCCGATCTCGAATCGGAACAGCAGTTGGGAGAGAGAAAATTCACTATCGGCGAGCATCACGAGGACCTGTCGCCCGTCTGAGCCGGTGTGGAGCAGCATCAGTCCGGTGCCGGGTATTGGGAGCGGAGTGGTGAACGGCGTTTCGATGGTCGCTCCCACGCTGACGCCGGCAGGCAGCAGGAACTGGGCCACGTCGGGGAAGTCCTGGTAGAGGCCGATGAAGACCGTGTCACTGAGAAGGTCTTCTACCTGCTTCACGTCGGCCGGGATGTCCTGCTCGTCCAGCAAGGCTTTCATCTGGGATGCCGCCGTTGGTGGCGCGAAATCACCGGCGATGACATCTACCCTCTCGCGGAAGAAGTGCGGCGCGTCGCCCAGCGAGAAGCTGCGGTCCACGTCTGTCAGGAAGTCGGCGATGTTGGCGATGAACCGGGAGTTGTCTGTGATGTTGTTGCGTGGGGGGAAGAAGAAACTGGAATCTGAAATCGCCAGCACCTGGCCGTCCTCGCTTTTCATCACGGATGCGAACGGCGCGGTTCGATCGATGAGCGACGAGTAAGTATTACTGTCGCCGGTGACTATCGGGACGCCGGACTTGCCGGATTCGATGGAGCCGGCGGTGTAGAAGGTGATCTCCTCAAGTCCTTCGGTCAGCGGGTCCGTCCTGAAGTCCCTCAAGAAGATGTTGCGGTAGTTCAACTCATGTTCGATCAGGTTGTACAGGAAACCTTCCTGGAATATGAAGCCGAGCGGTTCCGAGACGGAGTTCATCACGCTGCCTCGGGCCGGATCGCCGATGAGGATGACTACCCCATCTTTATCGATGAAATCCTGGATGAGGCCGACTTCGCGGTCATCATAGGGAATGGTTGGGAGGATGATGGCGAGCGCATCGGCGCCCTTCAGTTCGGCCTCCAGCGTCAGCAGGCGATCGGCCGCGGAAAACGCGTCGGCGCCAATGGGCCGGGTTTCAAATCCGTGAGACTCTACTCGCGAGAAAAAGGCCACCATCTCGTCGTCGGAGAAGTTGTTGCCATGCATGCGGTCGATGACCAGCAGGCCGTCCCGCTGCTCGGGCGTTCCTGTGAAGCTCTTGACGGTCAGAGTCGGCAGGACCAGGTCGTCGAAAGAGAGGTCGATGGCGCCTGGAGAGTCGTAACTACCGGCAAAGTCGAGCCCATCGTAGAAAAAGAGGTACGCGACGAGCAGTACCACCCCTGCGGAAAGGGGCAGTAACAGGAAGAGGTACCCGTTATTCCACCGGAGCGGCATCGGTCGGTACTCCATAAAGGTAGAAGTAGCGCGGGGTTGAGACGGAGATTGGAATGTCGTCCGGCACGCCGCCGGCAATTAACGCATCGCCCGTCGGCGGGAAGAGGCGGCCTATCCTGCCAAGAATCTCGGCGGCGCTTACCTGCGACTCGGCATCTTCGCCAACCGAGACGAACGGGTCTACGCCAAATATGCGCCGGAACTCCTCGACCTGGAGTTTGATCACCTCGGCATTGACGTCGATGAGTTGATAGTTATTAATCCCGGCCAGCTCGGCCGCTGCCCGTATGGCATCGAAGTCACTGCCGATTTCGTCGACGAGGCCGAGTTGCTGGGCCTGGAAACCCGGGTATGTGAGAGCCTGGAGGATCTCTTCCGGCGTAATTTTCAGGCGGTCGCCGCGCTGAGAAATGACGGTGCGCAGGAAGGCCTCTTTGAGGAGTTCAATCTCGCCGAGGAACGTCCGCTCTGTGCCGCCGGTCAGCTTTGCGGGACCGGTGCCGATGTCCCTTTCGTTCGGCGCGGGCGAAGGGAAGAGGCTGGTTCTCACGCCGATGCTGCCGACGATGGAGGAGGGCTTGGCGTAGATGAGATTGGCGCCCATAGACATCATGTAGCCGCCGCTGGCGATGAGCTGGCCTGCGGAGACGACTACCGGCTTCTCTTCGCGCAGGTTGGCGGTTCTCAGAAATAGCTGCTCGCTTGGCGTGACTCCGCCGCCGGGGCTGTTCAGCAGGATGACGACCGCCTTGATGTCG
>JADFHP010000113.1 GCA_022567135.1 Chloroflexota bacterium | reverse complement strand
CAACGCGCACGACCTCCGAAGGAATATCGAGCGACTCCTCCGGCGACCTCAGCAGCAGCGCCGCCAGACTCCCCGACGGCAGACCCACTCCCACCGCCATCACCGTCCGACCCGCATCCGGCCGCCGCGACAAACAAAACACCGGCTACACCCGCAACTACCCACCATCGCCTCATCGCGCACATCCCCGGCTCCGCCCCGATCCGAATCAGGACTCCGCTCGGGAAAACAATAAATGCTTCTGTCCCCGCGTCGGCACCTCATCGCAGTCATCCTCGGGCCTCCCCGACCCGAGGCTCTCAGCCTCCGCGGGCAGCCACCCACGACCCGGCCGCAAACGCCAGAATCCCGATTCAGTCCAGAGACATCTGGTCAATCCCACGCAATCACCATCTTGCCCGTGTCCTGCTTATCGAACCGCTCATACGCCGCCGGCGCATCGTCAATCGCAACCCGGCCCGTCACCATGCTCTGCAGCGGCACCTTCTTGTCCACCACAAACCGGGCCGTCTCCGCCATCCCGGGAATGCTCACAGTCCACGAGCCGTAGATCGTCAGATGGCGATGAATGATGTCCGGCGTCGCCTCCCATGTCACCTCACCGCGCTCGCCCACAAGCGCGGTCCTGCCGAACACCCGCACACTCGTCGCGGCCGCCTTCCGCGTCGCCTGCGCACCCGCGGCCTCCAGCGACGCATCCGCACCCTCGCCGTTCGTCAGCGCCCTGATCCGCTCCGTCACATCCCCGTTCGCCGGATTCACCACCTCCGCAGCCCCGGCCTTCGTCGCCATCGCAAGACGCGCATCCGATAGATCGACCGCGATCACACGCGCGCCCATCGCCACCGCCAGCATCGTCCCCGCAAGCCCCACCGGACCCTGGCCGAATATCGCCACAGTGTCACGGCCCGACACAGCCATCTTCTCCAGAGCCAGCCACGCAGTCGACGACCCGCACGCCAGCATCGCTCCCTCATCGAACGTCAATTCGTCCGGCAACGGCACGCACAGCCGGGCCGGGCAGACCATCGTCTCGCCGTGGCCGCCATGCGCCGACCCGCCGTAATAGAGATTCTCGGGGCCTGGGTTCTGGCACAGCTGGTTGTAACCCTCCCGGCAGTACCGGCAATGGCCGCATCCCTTGTAGTGATGAATCATCACCCGGTCGCCGAGGGACACCTCCGTCACGCCGGCCCCCAGCTCCGCCACCTCGCCGCAGGGCTCGTGGCCGGGCCGGATATCCACGTTCGAGCGCTCCGCCGCGGGCTGGCGATAGCTGTGCAGATCGCTCCCGCACATGCCCGACGAACGCAGCCTGATGCGCACCTCCCCTGGTCCCGGTCCGACATCCTCGAACTCACGGACCTCTGCTTGCCTGTCCCCCAGGAACACAACACCCTTCATACCGGCTCACCTCACCCGTTCAATATCCTTCAACCTGAAGCAGGGCGAGTATAGCGGCCCAGAGATTCCAATGGCTGGTGTACGATTCCGCTCGGCCTCCGGCAACTTCCCTCAACACATTCACGATCGACGCTACTGGAGAAGACAATTGAAGATTCTCGTGACCGGAATCACGGGCCGCGTCGGCGCCAACATCGCCAATCGATTCATCGAGAACGGACACGACGTCCGGGGCTTCGTCTGGCACGGCGACCGCATGGCCGAAAACATGAACCGGATAGGCGCCGAGATCGTTGAGGGCGACCTCCGCTCACACGAAGACGTCATGTCCGCGGCCGCCGGGCGGGACACGATCTTCCACCTTGGCGCCGCATTCCAGGCTGGAGGCCCGTTCACTCCCGAGCAGTACTTCGACGTCAACGTCAAGGGCCTCTTCAACATCCTGGAAGCCGGCCTCGCACTCGGCGACAACCTCCGGCACCTGATCTTCACCAGCACCGACGCCACCATGTTCAAGTACCCGTCCGAAGGCGTCGAAGAGCCCATCCGGGAAGACTCGCTCCCGCTGTCCACAACCGACTGGTACGGCTACTCCAAAATCCTCGGCGAAAACCTCGTCGACCGCTACGTCCGGCAGCACGATATGCCCGCCACCGTCATCCGGTTCGCCAACGTCTGGGGCGCAGGCGAGGTGCTCAACTGGCCGCAGTTCTATCTGAAAAATTTCCTGAATAGCTTCGAATCCAGAACAGACGACATCGGCCGCGCCACTTACAAGGCGCTCAAAGCAGAAGAAGACGGTTCCGAAAAGCTAATAATCGCCTGCGACGCCAATGGCCGGCCCTGGAAAAAGCACAGCGTCGAAGTCCGCGACCTCGTCCACGGCTTCGAGGCAGCGGCAGGCAAAGAGTCAACATTCGGCAAGACCTACCAGCTCGCCGCGCCGACACCATTCACATGGGACGAGGCTGTCCCCCACCTGGCGAACGTCCTCGACCTGTCATACTGCCGCGTCAACATCGCAGGCGCCAATCCCACCTTCTACGAATACGACCTCACGGCAGCCCGATCAGACTTCGGCTACAACCCCCAGGTCGGCTTCGAACAGGCAGTAGAAGAAGCCATCGCCTTCCGAGACGGTAAAAGCGACACAGTGATCTCGCGCTAGAGGCCCCACTAACCCCATACCCCCGCCAACGTTTTTTCCGCTCTTGGGCGTTCCCGAGCCGCCACCCTCGGTCGGATGCGGGTGGCCAGCGCGCCAATTGTGAGCGACGCAGCAAATGCAGTCATAGTGAGATCTAAGATCCACACTTGACTTCAAGTGCGCTTTAAGTTGTACCGTTGCCAGGTAATCATGAACGACGCCCTGCTGCGTGGATCAGATCCTGACCCCGCAGCAGTTCAAGGATTATCCCGTTTGGCATCCAACCAGGATCTGGCCAATAAATCACCGGCATCCGCCGAAGACCTGAGGACAGCGCCCTCGGGCGTCGCCAGAGGCACGCGGGCCTTCGTCGGCGACTATATCGACAAGACCTCGCGCTTCAGCCGCAACGCCAACCTCTACGTAATCCATGTCATCGGCATGGACATGATCCACGGCTCGTTCGACGTCCTCTTCAACCTCTACCTGCTCGCCGTCGGCTTCGACATTCGGTTCATCGGCCTGCGACTGCTCATCGGGTTCATCGCACGCGCCCTCACCGCCATCCCGGCCGGACTCCTGTCCGACCGAATCGGCCGCAAGGCCTCGTTCATCCTCGGCGACGGCATCGGCGCCATCATCGGCGTCATCGCCATCAGCACCCGTAACGAGGCGCTGCTGCTCGCCCTTCCCGCCATAGGAGCCCTCTTCGGCAACCTCCACCACACCTCCGAAGCCGCCTTCATGGCGGAGAACAGCAAGCCCGCCGAGAGAGTCCACCTCTTCGCAGTATCCGGCAGCCTCCGCACCTTCAGCGCCATGACCGGCGCCCTCATCGCCGGACTCGTCCCCGCCTTCTTCATCGACGACTTCGGAAGAGTCGACGCATACCGCTACGCCACATACGCCGGCCTCTCCCTCTGGTTCCTCTCGCTCATCCCGGCCCTCATGCTCCGCAGCCACGAAGCGGAAGAGCGGCCCGAAGAGCAGTTCCGGTCGTCGGCCCCGGCCGGACAATCGCCCAGAACATCAAGAGGACTTAGAAGCATCTTCTCCGGAATTACCCACCCCCGCCGAATCGTCTACTTCGTCATCACAAGCGCCTTCGCCTCAATCGCCTTCGCCATCGTCGCCCCCATGTTCGCGGTCGTGCTGCATGAAGGGGATGTGCACGCCGGCGAAGGCCAGATCGGCGTCATGTTCGCCGTCGCCCAGCTCAGCCTCGCCGTCGTCACCCTCGGCACGCCCCTTTTAGCCGCCCGAATGCTCCGAGTAGACGCCATCGCCCTCACGCGCCTTGCGGCAATCCCGTTCATACTCGGCTTGGGCCTGATGCCGCTCATATTCGATGAAGGCGGCCTCCTGCTGCTGCTCTTCGCCATGTCGTACGTCGGAAGGGTCGGCTTCCTGAGGATGGCCTCTCCCCTCGACGACTCCTTCAACATGGACGTCCTCGACGCCAGAGAGCGAGCCACCAACACCGGCCTGGAGATCGCGGTGGGAAGCGGCCTCTCCGCCATCGCCATCCTCATCGGCTCACGCCTCCTCGACTCCGGCGACTTCACCACCCCATTCCTCATCATGGCCGTCGCATCACTAATCTCAACCGCCATCTACTGGCGAGTCTTCAGACGGCTGGAGATTTCGGAACTGATGAAGACAAAACTCGAATCAACGCGCGACTCCCAATCCGAAACCGCCCCGGCACTCGCGGACTGACCATTCCGGACCACCGCGATATTGGCCGGCAACTGACTCTATGCACGCCGCTCAGCCTGAGCTCACGTTCGACGTATTCCGGGAAGCGAGCGCCCTAATCCCTATATAGTCCAGAGACATCTGGCGCAAATGCTCACCCCCATCCACATCGATCCCCACATCACACTTCGCCCCTTCCGGGAAGGCGACGCCGCGCCAATGTTCGAAATCATCGACCGCGACCGCGAATACCTCGCCGAGTTCCTCCCATGGGTCGATGCAATCGCCACGCTCGAAGATGAAGAGGAGTTCGTAGAAACCACGATGAGCGGCCCCACAACCGGCAGCGATGCCAGGGCTTCATTCGTCATCGAGTACCAGTCCGAAATCGCCGGGACCATCGGTGTGCGCCTGACCAACTCCCAGAGCCGCATCGGCGCAATCGGCTACTGGCTCGCCGAGCCGATGCAACGCAAAGGCATCATGACGCGCTCATGCGAAGCCGTGACCGCCCACGGGTTCGACGAAATGGACCTGCGCCGAATCGAGATATACGCCGACCCCGAAAACCCGAAATCACGCGCCATCCCCCTCAGGCTCCGCTACTCCGATGACGGCGTGGTTCTCTACACAATGCCCGTCTCGGGCAAGACCCAGCCGATGGCCGCCTACTCCATGACCGTCGAGAACTGGCGAGCGCGCAACAGCGCCTGAGGCAGAGCAGTCCGGCCAATTTAGCCCCCATCCTTCAAGGGAGGGGAATAGTGGGGAGGGACAAGCCCACCGCCCGCAAAATTGTCATCCTTGGGCGCCCCGCGACCCGAGGATCTCAGCCCACGCGGGCACACACCCCCGGCGCGGCCACCAACGCCCCAATCCCGAACCAGCCCAGGCCACGGCCTGGTCACCTGCCCGCAATCAGCTCGTCCACCACTTGCGGCTCAGCAAGCGTCGACGTATCGCCGATAGTGTCGATCTCATCCGTCGCGATCTTCCGCAGAATCCGACGCATGATCTTCCCCGAACGCGTCTTCGGCAGCGCCGGAGCCCAGTGAATCACATCCGGCGCCGCGAACGGCCCGATCACGCTCCGCACCTGGTTGCGCAACACCACCTTCAGCTCGTCTGTGTACTCCTCGCCAACGTTCAGGGTCACGTACGCATAAATGCCCTGGCCCTTGATCTCATGCGGATAGCCAACCACCGCCGCCTCGGCCACCGTCGGATGCAACACCAGCGCGCTCTCCACCTCGGCCGTGCCCATGCGATGGCCGGACACGTTGATGACGTCGTCCACGCGCCCCGTCACCCAGTAGTAGCCATCCTCGTCGCGGCGCGACCCATCACCGGTGAAGAAAAACCCCTTGTACATCTCGAAATAGGTCTCCTCAAACCGCTTGTGATCGCCGTAGATCGTCCGCATCTGCCCCGGCCAGGTCGACTTAATAGCAAGGACCCCCGACACCCCGTTCCCCTCCAGCGGCACCCCACTTTCCGGGTCCAGGATCTCGGGCTCGATTCCGAAAAACGGCACCGTCGCCGCCCCCGGCTTCGTCGGCACCGCGCCCGGCAGCGGAGTGATCAGAATGCCGCCCGTCTCCGTCTGCCACCACGTGTCCACTATCGGGCAGCGCTCCTTGCCGACTCGACTGTAATACCAGCGCCACGCCTCCGGGTTGATCGGCTCGCCCACCGTGCCAAGAAGCTTCAGAGACGACATCTCGTACTTGCCGGGCCACTCGTCGCCAAACCGGGCGATCGCCCTGATCGCCGTCGGCGCCGTGTAGAACTGGTTCACCTTCCACTTCTCGACGATCTGCCAGAACCGATCGGGCTCCGGGTAAGTCGGAATCCCCTCGAACATCAGCGTCGTCGCGCCGTTCGCAAGCGGCCCGTAAACGATGTACGAATGGCCCGTCACCCACCCGATGTCCGCAGTGCAGAAAAAGATATCGCCATCGTGGTAATCGAAGATGTACTTATGCGTTTGAGACGCATACACCATGTACCCGCCGGTAGTGTGCTGAACGCCCTTCGGCTTTCCCGTGGAGCCCGACGTATACAGGATGAAGAGCGGGTCCTCCGCATCCATCACCTCGCACTCCGACTCGACACTGGCCGCCGACACCAGGTCGTGCCACCAGAAGTCGCGCCCCTCCTTCATCTCGCAGTCCACGCCCTCACTACCCGCGATCCGCTCGACCACGATGCAGGTCTCCACCGGCACTCCCATCTCAGCCTCCGCAGATGCCATCGCCGCGTCCGCAACCGGCTTCATCGGCACCGGCCGGTCGCCCCGGTGCGTGCCGTTGCAGGTGATGAGCGTCGTGCAGGTCGAGTCAACGATCCGGTCCGATAACGCGTCCGCAGAGAAGCCACCGAAAACTATCGAATGAATCGCGCCTATGCGTGCGCACGCGAGCATCGCAATCGCCAGCTCAGGGATCATCGGCAGATAGATCGATACCCTGTCGCCCTTCGCGACCCCGCGTGACTTGAGAACATTCGCGAACCTGCACACCTCCTCGTGCAGCTCGCGATAGGTGATCGTCCGGTCCTCGCCCGGCTCGTTTCCCTCCCAGATGATCGCGACCTGATCGCCCCGGCTCGCGAGATGGCGATCGAGGCAGTTGTAGGAGATATTCGTCTGCCCCCCGGCGAACCACCTGATAAACACCGGCCCCTTGTTCAGATCAAAATTGAACTCGCGTACCCTGTCCCACTTCTTGAACCAGTGATACTCGGAAGCCTTCTCAGCCCAGAACGCGTCCGGATCCGAAATCGAGCGCTCGTACTCGGCCTCATACTCCTCCATGCTCTTGAAGAAGGCCCCCTCCCGAAACGACTCCGAAGGGGCGTAAAGTTCCGAATCTGCCATCACTATCTCCAGTAATCCCGCGTCGACATGCGAGTCCGGCGCATCCAGAAGAGCGACCCGCCAGGCGTCCGCCGACTCTACACCCGTTACCTGCAATCCGCCCACCCCACACGCCAACCATAACGTCGTCCTGAGTCCGCCTGAGCCGGATGCGAAGGGTGAGGCGGAAGCTAATTCCAACGTCCGCGCCCGTAAACGTGATCTGAGATAGTTACCCTGCATCCGATAATTCGCAACGGACAAGCATACGCGGAACACCAGCAACGGAGAGAGCGAACAAATTGGCCCCTGAAACATCAGACACACATCAGGTAACCGACGAGCAGCTAGCGCAACTCAAAGAGATTCCGACCCCGACCCTGATTGACGGGCTCTGGGTCCACGACTGGCCGCAGACCTACATCCACGGCGCCCGGCCGCTCGTCCCCGGCCAGCGGATGGCGGGCAGGGCGGTGACCCTGCGGTTCGTCCATCACCGCCCCGACATCCTGGCCGACAAGCCGAAGGGCGTCGATTCGGCCGAGTACGTCGCGTTCGAGCTATGCGGGCCGAACGAGGTGCTTGTCGCCTCCGCCGTGGGTCCGTGGGAGTCGATCGGCGGCGATATCAAGTTCCTGCGGCTCGCGCAACTCAACGTCGGCGGCCTGGTCACCGACGGCTCAGTCCGCGACACCGACGTCCTGAAGGAGTACGGCTTCCCCGTCTACTCGTACAGCACCACGTCCAAGCAGGGCCCCGGCGTGATGCAGCCATGGGGAGTGAACGAGATCATCACCTGTGGCGGCATCGCCGTGCGCCCCGGCGATGCCGTGGTCGGCGACGAAGACGGCGTAGTCGTAGTCCCCGCCTCGATGGTCGAAACGGTCATCCAGGTGGCAGCGGAGCGCGAGAAGGTCGAGCTGGTCGTGAAAGCGGAACTGGAGAAGAACCCGCAGTCACCCGGCCGCTACTACCCCTTCAACGACGAGACCTGGGCGCTCTACGAGGAGTACAAGAAGCGCGGCGAGGCGGAGTAGGGGCAGGATTTCTCCTGCACCTGTATGCGGAGCCTGACGGCAAGCACTCTAGACCGACGCGAGTGCCGCCGGGTCCTCGGGGGCGCTTCCGGGTTCACCCCCACTTCGTCGATTGCCGTCAGCCTGAGGTAGTATCGCGGGCGGACATTTCCAGGACGCTATCGATCCGTCACTGGCCGCAATTACCGAGGAAGGGCTGCACCACATTGGACTTCGGGTTTTTCACTCTCTTTGAGAGTCGCAAGGGCGCCGACTACGCCCGGACCTTCAAGGACAACTTCAATCAGGCGCTGGCCACCGAAGAGTTCGGCCTGGACACCATCTGGTTGGGTGAGTCCCACTTCCGGCCGGACCGCGCCGTCATGTCCGCCCCGCTCAGCGTCGCCAGCGCCATCGCGGCCCGCACGGAGCGCGTGAAAATCGGCCTCGCAGTCCAGGTGCTCCCGCTCGGCAACCCCCTGCGCATAGCGGAAGAGGCGGCGATCGTTGACCACATCAGCGAGGGCCGGCTCCAGTTCGGCGTCGGGCGAAGTTCTTTCAGAGACGCCTACCAGGGCTTCAACATCGCCTACGAAGAAAGCCGCGCCCGGTTCGACGAGTCGATGGAGATCATCCTCAAGGCGTGGACGAACGAGGAGTTCTCATACGATGGCGAGTTCTACCAGTTCGACAACGTAAACCTGGTTCCGAAGCCATTTCAAAAACCGCATCCACCCGTTCGCGTCGCAGCCCAGAGTCGAGACACGTTTCAGATTGTGGGCAAAATGGGCTGGCCGATTTTCATCCGGTTCCAATTGGGTATGCCCGCACATCAGGCTCTTCTGGAGGACTACCGGATGGCGCGCGAAAGCGCTGGGCACACCGGCCCCAACGACGTGGTGCTGTTGATTCCGTTATACGTCGCGAAGACCGAAGAGAAAGCCCTTGAAGAGCCCAGGGAAAGCGCTATCCATCAGCGACGGGCGGTCGCCGATCTGCTGCCGACCGCCGGGACTCAGGAACAGTACGATCGGCTCAAGAAGGTGTCGGAGGCGACCTACGAGGAGATCCAGAAGAGCGTGATCTTCGGGACGCCCGAGTCCGTCACAGAAAAATTGAAGTACTACCG
>JADFHP010000112.1 GCA_022567135.1 Chloroflexota bacterium | reverse complement strand
GGACAGGCGGAGGCGGGCCGGCCGGGCAATCCGTCAGGCAGGTCAAGGCCTGCGGCGGGAACACAGTTCCGACGTCCCGGCGGCGGTGGCGGCGGCGGTGGCGGTGGCCGCGGTGCTGGAGGCGGTGGTCGCAGGCCGTGGGGCAGACGCAAGGTGTGCCAGTTCTGCGTCGATCACGTCGGCTACGTTGATTACAAGTCCGTCACCCGGATTCGGCGTTATATCTCAGAGCGCTCGCGCATGGAGTCGTCCAAGCGGACGGGAACGTGCACCCGGCATCAGCGGATGCTGCGCACCGCGATCTTGCGCGCGCGGCACATGGCCCTGTTGCCATACGCCCCTAACCACACTCGAGTCACATCGGTAATCCAGGTAGTGGAGCCGGCGGCAGAAACCCCAGAAACCCCAGAAACCCCAGAAACCCCAGAAACCCCAGAAACCCCAGAAACCCCAGAAACCCCAGAAGAAGAGGGCTCGGACGCGGCAGCCGCAACCGACTCCGCAGAGACCACACCCGAGGCAGCAGAGGAATCGAAACCGGAAGGTGATACGGAAGAATCCGGGTCCGAAGCGTCTGAGGTTGAGGCTAAAGCTGAGAATGATTCCCGGGAAGACGCCGGTGATGCTGGTGAACCGGAGGAGCCTGATGACGCCGTCGGCGAATCCGAGTCAGACGACGCCGACGTTACACAGGACGAGGACGACGAGGAAAAATCCTAGTCTTGATTGGGTACCGGAGTAATGGGCCGCGGCCTCCGAACCTCAGGTTGCCGGTGACATCTTCGCCGGCACGAATATCCACAAAAAGATAGAACACTCTGATGAGCGAGCGACCTGAATCGGAACTGCCAGAGCCCGAATCCGGGGACGATCAAGACCCGCAGGAGTCGTCCGCGGATGAAGCCGGGCATGCCGATGCGCCAGAGTTGTCAATCGCTCGGGATGCCGGTGATAGCGAGGACGTTGTCCTGGAGTCCGCATCAGCGTCAGCGCGCCCACTGTCGCGCCGCGAGATCATGGCGGAAATGGCGGAGCAATCCCGCCGGAACAAGCCGTTTGTCCTTGCTGGCGTTCTGATCATCCTGGGCCTTGCAGCCATACCCGCGTACGCGTTCATAAACGAGTTCGTGCTACCGCCGCGCGAGAGAGCGGTTAGTGTCGAAGACAGAACCTACACGCGCGGGGACGTCGTGGACTTCATCCGTTTCCACCAGCGATTGAGCGAGGAGACCGGCCAGGTGTTCTCGGTCGGAGCCTCGCTGTTCGATGCGTTGCAAACGATCTCCGAGAACGAGATGGCGTTTCAAGGCGCGCCGGGTCTTGGCGTGAGCGTCACGGAATCTGAGCTTGACCAGGAAGTAAGGCGGCTCCTGGGATACGGCTATGCAACAGCGGAAAATCTGACGTCCGAACTGGAAACACAGATTAAAGAGGCGCAGTTCACGTTTCTGAATAACGTCAGCCTCACTGAAGACACGTATCGCGACATCGTTCGCAAAGATCTCTTTCGTAGCAAGGTGAGAGATCGGCTGGCGGATGATGTAGAGCGGATACAGGAGCAGGTCCACGTGTTCCGGATTATTCTCGAGGACTTCGACGAGGATCTCCGCAACCGGATTAGCCAGCGCATCAAAGCCGGAGAGAACATTTCAGACCTGGCCCTGGAATACTCTGTCGATGGGGAAGTGAGACGAAACGGCGGCGACGAAGGCTGGTTGCCACGCGGCGTGATACCTGAGCTCGACGTCGTGTTTTTCGGGGTCGACGACGCTGGAGAACGTCTGCTCCCGATAGGCCAAATTTCCGAGGTTGTGCGGATTCCCGGAGATAACTCGTTCGGCGTCATCTACATCGATGAATATGCTTCAGCTCGACCGGTGGATCCCGCTCCATTTGAAATATTGAAGGACAGGGCCCTGCGAGACTGGTTTGAGGAGACGCGACTGCAGCTTGAAGTGGTGCTGAACCTCGACAGCAAAATTGCCGATTGGGTGAACCGCCAGGTCCGGTCGTCTTCGGTGCTATTGACGCCTACTCCAGATCCCGCGGACAGTGGCCAGTTCCGGCTTGACCAGTTCGGCCAATTCGTTCCCGCGACCGGTCCATAACCAGATATGGAGCACCCGCACGGTCATGAGTGAATCCGGCTCCAGAGCGCTTGGCGTCGGACTGCTTGGCGTGGGCGTAGTCGGTTCCGCCGTCGCAGAGGCACTGCTGAGCGGTCGTTCGCAAGCCAACGTGCCCGGAAGCCACCCGCTGGAACTACGCGTTGCAGTGGTCAGGGATCTCACAAAGGAGCGACCGGTGCCTGCCGGGCTGCTTTCAGATGACGCGTCTTCCGTTCTGAGCAATCCTGCAATAGACATCGTGGTCGAGCTGATGGGCGGCGAAGAGCCGGCGCGCACCAGCATCGCGGCGGCGCTCTCAGCCGGAAAACATGTCGTCACAGCCAACAAGGAAGCGCTTGCCAAACATGGCGGCGAACTAATCGCGCTGGCGGAGCAGAACGGCGTGCGGCTTCTATACGAGGCGAGCGTGGGCGGCGGCATACCCATCATCGGCCCACTCTCCAGCGACCTGCTGGCAAATGAAGTGAAGTCCATAAGGGCAATCATCAACGGCACGACCAACTACATCCTCACTCGGATGTCAAACGAGGGAGACACGTTCGACGACGTACTCGCGGATGCCCAGGCCCTCGGATACGCGGAGGCGGACCCGACGGCGGATGTGGATGGCTACGACGCCATGTACAAGATCGCGATTCTGGCCAGGCTGGCGTTCCGGGCGCCCGTTGAACTCGATTCGATCTACCGGGAAGGCATCCGGTCGATCGACCCCGTGGATATCAGCAACGCGGCGCGCATGGGCTTCACCATTAAGTTGCTGGCCGTCGCACGAGACGACGGGCGCGGCCTGCTGGTGCGGGTGCACCCCGCGCTGGTGCCTAATGAAGTGCCGATGGCCAAGGTGGATGGCGTCCTGAACGTTTGCGAAATCGAGGGCGATCTGGTCGGCCCGTTATGGCTGCAGGGCAGGGGAGCAGGCGCCGAAGCGACCGCGAGCGCAGTGATGGGCGATCTGATTCGCATCGCCCGCGCGCCCGGCTCGCAGACCAGGCCGCGCGGACTCAGCGCGACGACCGAACGCCTGGCTATGGACGATCACGTTTGCCAGTACTATACCCGTCTCGTGGTGCAGGACCAGCCGGGCGTCCTTGCCGGAGTGGCAGGCGTGCTCGGCAACCGCCGAATATCGATCGACTCTGTGATCCAGATGGACTCGGACTCCGGCAGGGGAGTGGCCGATATCGTCTTGATGACCCATCCGGCGCGGGAACAGGAGATGCAGGCCGCGATTACGGAACTGACGGCCCTGGAATCCGTTGTAGAGGTCGCCAGTCTCTTGCGAGTTGAAGACTACCCGGACCCATCCTGAGAGCTGCCTGAGAATCCCATGTGGCCCGGCTACGCGGGATGCGCCTGGAACGGCACTCCGCGCCGGGTCTAAAATATCTGGCGTGTAGACCTTTCATAGCAGCACTGTGAGTCCGCGGCCTGCCTGTGAGTTTGTTGCCTGGAGAATATGTTGCCTATTTACGAAGGCGTGATCGATCGCTACCGGAAATTCTTGCCGGTATCTGACGAGACGCCTGATGTCGCGATGGGGGAAGGCAACACTCCTCTCGTCAGGTCGCGTCGCATCGGCCCTGAACTGGGCTGCGAGCTTTACTTCAAGCTAGAGGGCATGAACCCGACCGGCTCTTTCAAAGATCGCGGAATGTGCGTGGCAATCGCGAAGGCGCTCGAAGCAGGGAGCACCCGGGTCATGTGCGCCTCCACAGGCAACACCAGCGCCTCTGCTTCAGCCTACGCCTCACGTTATGGAATGGAGGCGATCGTGCTGGTCCCGGCCGGTGAGATCGCGCTCGGCAAACTCGCTCAGGCGATGGCCTATGGCGCCCGGATGATTGCGGTCCGCGGGAATTTCGATGATGCGCTCCAGATCGTGCTTCGGGCTACCGAAGAGATGGAGATTACGCTGGTCAACTCGGTGAATCCGCACCGGCTCGCGGGCCAGAAGACTGCTGCGTTTGAGATCGTCGATGAACTCGGGGACGCTCCGGATATGCTTTGTATCCCGGTCGGCAACGCAGGGAACATAACGGCCTACTGGATGGGATTCACGGAGTACCGGGAACACGAGCACGCGCGCAGTCTTCCGCGAATGATGGGTTATCAGGCGGCCGGCGCCGCTCCGATCGTGCATGACCGGGTGGTCGAGGAGCCTAAGACCATCGCCTCGGCAATCAGGATCGGCAACCCCGCGAACTGGCAGGGCGCCGTCAAGGCCAGAGATGACTCGGGCGGCACGATCGGCGCGGTAACCGACGATCAGATTGTCAGCGCCTACCTGCGCCTGGCCAGGGAAGAAGGAATATTCTGCGAGCCCGCATCGGCCGCATCGGTGGCCGGACTCATCCAACTGGGAGAGTCGGGAGAAGATCTGGAAGACAAAACCGTGGTGTGCGTCATCACCGGTAACGGTTTGAAAGATCCATCAACCGCAGAAACCACGGCAAAGGTGGAACTCGAGTATGTGGAGCCGGACTACGCCGCAGTGAGCAAAATACTGAAAAACGGCCGTGCCGGTGGCTAGGCTGCACTCAAACGTCAATATCGACGCGACTTCGGGATGGTCGGCACATCTAATAGAACATGCCCGTGACTAACCCGCTAACCAAGACCCTGACTGATCCGCTTAAGTAAATATGGTCTGTGCAACGTTTGAAGTTCAGCGAGGGACGTTTGAGTCCTTCGCCTCGGAGTGGGACGACCTGGCGCAACAGACGCCGGGGGCCACCGTATTCCTTTCATATGCCTGGCAGGAGACCTGGTGGGATCGGTTCGGCGCCGACGCTGAGCCGCTCTTACTTGGATTTCGCGACTCGGGCCGACTGGTGGCGATCGCTCCGCTCATGATTCGCGGCGATATCGTGTCGTTCCTCGGCGGCACGGATCTGGTGGACTATCACGACATCCTGGCAGGGGACGTCGACCATGCTGCGCTCACGGGGGAGTTGTTCGACTCGCTGGCCGCTATTGACGGTTGGAAATCGGCCGAATTCGGCTCGCTCCCCGGCTGGTCGCCCTTCGTATCGACGTTGCCGGAGTCTGCGGAGAGGCGAGGCTGGTCGGCAGACGTGTCGGCCGAGGACGTCGCGCCCGGTCTTGAGATACCGGGATCATGGGACGAATATCTCGCCGGACTCGGGAAGAAGGACCGGCATGAGCTGAGGCGAAAATTCAGGCGTCTTGAAGCGGCAGGCGACGTCTCCCATGCCGAATACACTTCGCCCGAGGAGATCGAGGCCAATCTGGACGAGTTTTTCCGCCTCCATAGGTTGAGCTCTCCTGACAAGGCGGAGTTCATGACCGCCGAGCGCGAGCATTTTTTCCGTACGGCCTGCGCACGGCTGATGGGCGATTGCGGCGTACGCCTGAGCTTTACCCGGCTCGACGGCAAATCGCTGGCCGCGTCACTCAGTTTCGAATACAGACGCCGGCGGCTCGTATACAACAGCGGATACGACCCGGCCTACCGAAACCTGAGTGTCGGGCTCCTCAACCACGCCATGTTCCTTCGGCAGTGTATCGACGACCAGGTCGAATACGCCGATTTCCTACGCGGCAACGAGCGTTACAAATACGATCTTGGCGCCACAGATCGCACGATTTATCGCGTGAATATCCGGCGTCAGCCAGCTTCAGGAGGAGTAAAGTAGCTAACCGCACTATGCGTATAGCACTAATCAGCGTTCATGGCTGCCCCGTAGTTCGCGCCGGAGAAAAAGATACCGGCGGCATGAACGTGTACATCCTTGAGACTGCCAGAGAGTTCGCCCGACGCGGCGTTTGCGTGGATGTCTACACGCGCCGCCACGACCCGGCGGACCCGGAGGTAGTCGAGCTATCCCCGCGTGCCAGAGTGATTCACATACCGAGCGGACCACTGAGCGCCGATAAGGACGGCGTATACCAGTTGCTCGACGGTTTCTGCCGCGCGGTCGATGACTACAAGGACCGCCACGAGCTGGAATATGACGTGATCTGGAGCCACTACTGGCTCTCGGGACTTGTGGGCATCGATCTCAAGCGCCAGTGGGGCCTGCCGCACGTCACCAGCTTCCATACGCTGGGGGAGTTGAAGCGGCTTGCGATGCCGGATGAGCTGGACCCTCCGGAGCGGGATGCCAGCGAGCGCCTGATCATGGACGCCGCCGACCGCATCGTCGTTTGGAGCGAAAACGAGCGAGATGCTCTGAGGCATGTATATGATGTGCCGACCGGTAAGATTTCTATTATCCCGCCGGGCGTCGATTCCGCCAGATTTGCTCCCGGCGATCAGTCTGCCAGCCGGGAAGCGCTCGGAATCGGCGGCGGCCGGATCCTTCTCTACGTTGGGAGGCTTGAGCGCCTGAAAGGCGTAGACATCGTTTTGAAAGCGCTGGCGACGATGCAAGACGCCGACGATGTGGGACTCCTCGTGGTGGGTGGCGCGGAGAACAGTCCGGAGCGAGAACGTCTGCGTGGCATTTCACAAGAGTCCGGAATCTCTGATCGCGTGCGGTTTATCCCTTCGGTCGATCAGTACGATCTTCCGGGCTACTACAACGCCGCTGACGTATGCGTGTTGCCCTCTTACTACGAGAGTTTCGGTCTGGCTGCACTAGAGGCGGCCGCCTGCGGCAAGCCGGTCGTGGCCTCAAAAGTAGGCGGTCTGCCCTCTGTCGTACGAGACGGCGAAACAGGCTTCCTGGTGGGCTGGCAATGCCCGGGCCCGTTCATGGAGAAGCTCCAGATACTGCTGAGCGATGCCGGGCTGCGCAGGAAAATGGGGGCAGCCGCTCGAACCCATGCCGTGCGCCTGAACTGGGCGCGCGCCGTGACCGAACTTGCGATCTTGTTTGACACCGTCCGAGATGTGCGCGCGACTGCCGGTTGCGGCGCCGCGGCGGGTTAAGTCGGCGCCAGTCCCAACTCGTACCAGATCGTCTCGGACACCGAGTTGAAGCCGAGATCTCGATATATTCGCCGCGCCGGCTTATTGTCCCGGTCGACTTCCAGCTTCACCACGCCTGCTCCCTGATCCCTGAGCAGTCTTATGCCATTCGCTGTGATGACTTCGCCGAGCCCGCGGCCCCGGTAGTCGGGATGAACGCCGACCATGCCGACATAACCTACAGACATGCCCTCTGAGGGCTCGAATTTGGTCCAGACGTAGGCTACCGCCCTGCCATCAGAATCGTCCAGGAACAGAACCTGCTCCGGCCCCTGGCCAGGCAGCTCCAGGCTCGCCTCAATCTCTTCTACATTGTTGGGCGCAAATCCCCACATGCCCTCAAACGCCGCGTTCTGAAGGTTCGTCAACCGGGCCGCCTCCCGAAGCCCGTCCATGGGGCGGGGCGAAAAGCCGTCCGGAATCGGCCTCCGATCGCCCTGCAGATACGCAGGCGCCGGGTGGTACTCCATCTGGACGTAGACCCGAGACTGTGTCAGGCCGATAGATCCTCCGGCCATGCGCATCAGGTCATCCGTCGCCGCCATGGGGACGTGCATGACGTCCGCTCCCGCCTCCCTGGCGCGCTCGTGGGCCACGCGCAGCAGACGGGGGCGCAACGTTACCGCGTCCACGTCAGCGTCGACCCCGAGACTCGCCACGGCTCGCCTGATGTTTGGCTCCAGGTCTACCCGGACCCACCCTTCGAGCCGTTCCCCGGAGTCGGCTACGAAGATATCGGTCTCCGCGCTGAGCCTGGGTTGCCGTAGCGATCGTTCAAACGCCTCCACCGGGGCGTCTGCGTAGGCAAATGGCGCCGTACCGGCGCGCGTCATCACATCATAAAGCGCCGGGAGATCGTCCCAGCTAAATGCGCGAACAGTTATGTCCGGCCCAGTGTTACCAGTTGTCATAGTGCTCGGGTCCCCGAATCCGGGCACGTCCCCGCTGCCGGGAGCGGAGGGAGTCTAGCAAATTATGGTTGGCGGCCATCGTCGCCGAACCACCGGGTGATGCTACTCGATTCGATGTCGCACAGGGAGGCGAAGTTCTCGTCCGCGCCCGACAGTTCGGGACGGCTTGAGAACTCCGGATGAACAACGACGGAGTACATGGAGGCCGCCCGCAGCGACGCAACACCGGAGCCGGAGTCTTCAACTCCCACGCATCGTTCGGGTGCGTGCCCCAGGAGGCCCGCGGCCGCAAGGTACGGCTCAGCATCAGGCTTGAGGCTGGCGACATCGTCTTCAGTGACGATGCAGTCGAAAATCGATTCAAGCGCCTGCAACCTGATTACCAGGTCTGCGTATTCACGATCTCCGGACGTAACGAGCGCGATTGGGATCGACCGGTCCGATATGGCGACGAGCAGATCGCGTGCGCCCGGTTTGAGTTCGAGGCCCGACTCGACGGCGTTATTCCAGAACGGCAGGTAAGCATCGAATACCCGCTGAGCTCCCCCAAGGCCGTAGTGATCGCTGATGGCGGCCATGCCGGGCATGATTCCCATGCCGAAAGTGCGTGGATGGTCGGCGGCCCTCTGTTCCACGCCGAAGGACCGGAGCATGTCGGACTCTGCCCGTAAATGGATGGGCTCGGAGTCGATGAGCGTGCCGTCGAGATCGAAGCAGATGGCCGAAAACGGGGGAGTGTGTATCACCTGGGTTTCTCTCGGGGTTCCTTTGCTGAAAGACCAAGAATCCTACAGCCTTATGTCCTTTGACCATACTGCGCCTTCCGGCACTCAATTCAACGCGAAAACGGGCGGCGGGATTTCTCCCACCGCCCGTGGCTAAGGGGTTGGAAGGGTCGTGTTAGTCGGCTGCACCGCCGTGTGCGATCACAGGGACCGCCTCAATGGACGGAGCTGTTGGGACTGCACTGCCTAGTGAATCGTAAGTTGGCGCATCGCCTTCGACGTCGAGGCGAGGCAGCCACTCGAGCCAGGTCGGGAAGTACCAGTTCTTGTCGCCCAGAAGCACCATGCTTGCGGGGACGAGGACCGAGCGGACCAGCGTGGCGTCGATGATGACGGCCGCTGCCAGGCCGAAGCCCATCTGCTGGAACATGACCAGGTCGCCGATGGCGAAGCCGCCGAAGACACCGACCATGATGAGCGCTGCGCCGGTGATGATGCCGGCCGTTGAGCGGAGACCGAAGGCCACGGAGGCCTTGTTGTCGCCGGTCTCGTCGTAGTGCTCCTTGATCCGGCTGAGCAGGAAGACGTGGTAGTCCATGGATAGGCCGAACAGGAT